>CALUTN010000053.1 GCA_944323665.1 Candidatus Gastranaerophilales bacterium
AATAAGGTTAAAATGCCGCCCGGCAAAGGTTAAAAGGGGAAAATGGATAAATTATATTTTTTAACGGCAGGAGTTCCGCTAAGCGCCGGAAGTAAGGGATATAAACGCGGATTTGAAATCCTTGAAGAAATGGGACTTGATGGACTGGAACTGGAATTTGTACACGGGGTAAGGATTTCAGACAAAAGCCGTGAAGCCGTAAGCGATTCAAAAAAAGTTATTACGGCACATGCACCATTTTATGTAAACCTAAACTCCAGAGAAGAAGAGAAGATTGAAGCAAGTGTTCAAAGAATAATAGAAACCTCAATGGTAACTAAAGAACTTGGCGGATACAGCATAACTTTCCATGCAGGATTTTATCTCGGACAGGATAAAGAAACTGTATTTAATAAAATAAAAGAACAGACAAGAATCATAACGGAGTCGCTTCAAAAAGCAGATAATAATATTTGGGTGCGTCCTGAAACAACCGGAAAAGCAACCCAGTGGGGTGATTTGGAAGAGATTATCAGACTTTCAAAAGAGTTTGAACAAGTTCTTCCGTGCGTGGATTTTTCACATCTACACGCCAGATATAACGGGATTGTAAATACTTATGATGAATTTGCATCCATTTTTGAAAAAATAGGCAAAGAGCTGGGACAAACAGCACTGGATAATTTTCATGCCCATATTGCCGGAATTGACTACGGTGACAAAGGAGAAAAGAAACATTTAAACCTTGATGAATCTGATTTTAATTACAAAGCTCTCTTGAAAGCATTCAAAGATTTTAATATCAAAGGAGCTGTGGTCTGTGAAAGCCCTAATATTGAAGATGATGCAAAACTTTTAAAAGATTATTATATGAGTTTGTAAATAATAACCTGTGCCGCTGAATTTTTTTGACGAAAAATTCCTGTAAACTCCTATTTGCTTATTAACTTATTCACCAGTCACCAGTTACTAGTCACTATTCACTACTCACTACACACTTCACTACAAACCAAAAGGTCAAAGAAGGGGGAATGTGGACAAGTGGGGAAAGTAAGACTACAAGCCGTAATGGGAAGGGGAGAGTAAATGTAAAAGAGGTTGTCATTGAATTATAAGATGCTGGATATGGCAAAAATATTTATTGCATACTTAGTTTAATTGTTTGACGGAAAACTCAATGCGAATGCTTTTTATTTGTTTAATGCAACTAACCATTACAGTTTTTTTAAAATTAAAATTAATCAGGACATACTTTTCCGCTGATTTAAAATATTATTCACAGTTTTTAAATATTATGCTAGAATTGAATAAAAGGAGAAGAATATGATATCAGGTCCGTTTTTAGATAGAAATTGGATGGGACAAAACCCTGACTACACAACTTCAAGTATTGTAATGTTAGGATTACCGTTTGACGGTACCGTATCTTACAGGCCCGGTTCCCGTTTTGCACCGGAGCAAATAAGGCTTGCAAGCTGGGGGCTGGAAGAATATTCTCCTTATTTTGATAAGCATCTCGAGGATTGTAATTTTCATGATGCCGGTGATCTGGAATTTCCTCTGGGAAATACTGTTAAGTCATTGGATTTGATAGAAAACAATGTACGTGAAATCTATAATGACGGGAAAAAAGTTTTTGGCATAGGCGGTGAACATCTTGTTACTCTTCCTGAAATTAAGGCTTTATCGGAATTTTATAAGGATTTAGCCATAGTTCACTTTGATGCCCACACAGATTTAAGGGAAGAATATCTTGGGGAAACTCTCTCTCATTCATCCGTTATGAGGCATGCCGGTAATATTATAGGATTTGAAAATATTAAACAAATTGGAATCCGCTCCGGATTAAAAGAAGAGTTTGAGTTAATGAAAAAGTATAATACTCAGGTTTATGATTACAGTGAGTTGGATTGTTTAAAAAAGAAGAATATCTTTATTACCGTAGATTTGGATGTACTGGATACTTCAATCATGCCGGGAACTGGCACACCCGAATGCGGCGGTCTTAAGTTCAATGATCTAATCGGATGGTTTAAATATCTTTCCCATTTTAATATTATCGGAGCAGATGTTGTAGAACTTGCTCCTGATTATGATTTATCAGGGGTATCTACTGTTGTGGCAGCCAAAGTTATACGGGAACTTTTAATGACATTCTAATCTTTTTTATCGTCCAGATAGTTAAGAATCTTTGTTTGAAGAGAATCTTCAATTCCTGTATCAAAGATTAGAGAATTGACTTGTTTATTTAGATTATCTATATTTGCATTAACGGATTCCAATTCCTGTTCCAACTCAGCTTTCTTTTGAATATTTTTATCACGGGAGTATTGTGCTTCGTCTAATGCGTTCTTTTTTTCTTCCATTCTTTTTTTGGAAAGAACCAGGGCTTTTTTACAATAGTTTTTTATATCCAGATTGATAGCACCATCTGAATACTGATAGAGAAGTCGTGAAGTTTTTATTGGATAAAAATTATATTCTGCAGGCAGATTGCCGTTAAGTATGTATTGAGAAATTAAATCCATTTGTTTTTGTGTATATACAATCATCTCAGGGTGGTATTGAAGAAATTCTTTATATGGAATATCATCTCTGTTTCTGTTGCACTCGCGGCAAAAAACAAGACCGTTTGAATATTTATCACCACCGTTTTTTGATTTGGGAATAATATGTTCAAAGCTATTCATCGATGGGAATAAAAGTGAGGCGATAATGGCTCCGTCCGAATAACCGTGATTTCTTGCATAAGCCAAAAAGGAATCTACAGTTGTAAATGAAGGCGGGAAGTGCTTAAGTTCATCAAGAATTTTCCAACGCAAAATTTCCAAATGGTTTTCTTTTAAGAAATCCAGATAAAGTTCGCGTATCTGGAACAGCCTTTGATTAGGATCTCGTGTATGGTCGTAGGTATCCAGGGCTTTGAGTTTTAAATTGTCTATCGTTTCGGCCAAATCCGGGCGTTTCCCGGTGACAAATTCTTTTATGTTTGCAAAATGGTAATCCATTTTCTCTCGTGTTTCAGTTCTCTGGAGAAGGTCTTTCATTGCATGAAATTTGTAAATATCATCCATATTTATAATTTCACTAATAGTTTTTCGCGGATATTTTTTTGCATAAATTTGCAGTTGTTCAAAAATATCTTTCTTTACTCCGTGCAGCTTATCTTTAAAAGCTGCAAATCTTTGCATAACAATGTTGGCGCTGCGCATGTGCGTTCTGGAATTCATCTGAGCACCGTACAAAATATTTCTTGCTGCCTGAGTCGGGTCGGTGCCTTTTTTAAATTTTTTTAGCTTTATTACGTCTGCTGTAGCTGCTGACAGCAATTCTGCAAAATTCGTATCATCACATATAATTTTGTCCAGAGACTTTTTGGGGTATAGCTTTGCAAACTTTTGGAAAATTTCCCCGATTTGGGGATATTTTTCAAACCAGTAATCCATAGCTCCCTTTTTCATATTGGTTGATAGAGGTTTTGTAGCGGCTGCCCATGCTTTAGCGGCAGAGTCCGAATCTATAACTTTTTGTCCGCAGCATGCACAAATCATATTAGGCAGCTTCTTTATAACTTTATACCTGCCGGACTGAAAAGCAGGTCCGGGTTGAACTTTGTTGACTGATATCATTTTTTATCCTTTCTGTAATATTTGTATAAAAACGTATAAATTTTTTTTTTGCTTAATAAAATTCAGTAATATTGATATTTGAAGAAAATAAATTTTCAAAAAATTTGAAAAAGTTTTTGTTATTGTGTACTATAATAGAAAGGACTTTTCTAATAAGAGGAGCGGTATATGAAAAGATTTTTGAGATTGGGTTTAATAATTACAGCAGCATTATATATTGCAGGAAGTGCCGGTATCGCGGCTACGCCAGCAGAACTTTATGATGATGTATGGAAAATAGTCAATAAAAAATACTATGATCCTACTAACAACTGTCAGGATTGGGACAAGTGGAGGTATAGGTATGCCAATCGGCTTAAAACTCAAGAAGATGCCTATGTAGCAATTGATACAATGTTGGCAAGTCTTAATGATCCGTATACAAGATTTTTACAGCCAAAAGAGTTTTCGGAAGAAACACAATCAATCAAAGGTTCTCTTAAAGGCATAGGAACACAAATCGGAATAAGAGACGGTAATCTTGTCATAATAGCACCGCTGGAGGATTCTCCGGCTGAAAAAGCAGGACTCCGGGCTGATGACCAGATACTTGAAATTAACGGTGAAAGTACAAAAGGTATAAGTATCGATGCTGCCGCTGATAAAATCAGAGGCGAAAAAGGTACTGCTGTTACTCTTTTAATCCAGAGAAAAGGTGTTCCGAATAAAACTTACAGTATTGTCAGGGATGAAATTGAAGTTAAGTCGGTATCAACAAAGCCGCCGTTTGAAACAAGCAAAATCCCTGATGATATCCAATATATCAGATTGAGTTCTTTTATAAGTAAAAATGCTGCATCGGAGGTTGAAACCCTCCTTCATGAATCTGCCGGAAAGAAAGGAATTATATTGGATCTTCGTTCCAACCCCGGCGGATTACTGACCAATGCTATTTATATTTCAGATATGCTTTTAAAAAACGGAGTCATTGTAAGTACAGTAGACAGAGACCATTATAAAAATACAACAAAGGCAAGAATGGAGCAGCTTACAACTAAACCAATAGTTGTTCTTATTAATAAAGGCTCTGCTTCTGCAAGCGAGATCCTTTCCGGTGCACTTAAAGATAACCACAGGGCAACAATTGTCGGAGAACAATCTTTTGGTAAAGGGCTTGTTCAGGAAATTAACAAGCTTCCTGATGAAGCCGGCATGAATATAACTATTCAAAGGTATTTGACGCCGTCAGGAAATGATATTCATAAAAAAGGTATCACACCTGACATTATGGTAGAATTAACAAAAGAAAATGTCGAAGCAAAAGATGATGTACAGCTTAAGAAAGCAATAGAAGTTTTGGAACAAATGACATGTCTTGTACAAAAGAATGGATAATAGAAAACAATGACAGTAAAAAAACTCTTTTAGAAAGGCTTTTAGCTATAAGAGGCATAGTTTCTGAGGATGCAAAGAGAGAATTTTTGCATCCTCTTGAGATAACTTTGACCCATCCTAATGCATTTTGTGATATGCCGAAAGCCGTTGATAGAATTGTCAAAGCTATTGACGAAAAAGAAAATATTCTGATATATGGAGATTTTGATGCTGACGGTGTTACTTCAACTTCGCTTCTTTTGAAAACGCTTACTTTTCTGGGCGGTAATGTTGATTATTATATCCCGAACAGAGAAACAGAAGGCCATGGGCTTAATTCTAAAGCTCTTGTTAAAATTTTGAGTCAAAAGAAACCAAAACTTATTATTACTGTAGATAACGGTATAAGCAATCTTGAAGAAGTTAAATTTATTAATTCTTTTAAACGGGATATTATAATAACAGACCACCATGAAGCGCCGGATGAACTTCCGGAAGCTTATGCAATAATTAACCCGAAAGCTATGAATGCGCTGGATGAAAAGCTTACTGCCCGTCAAATAGAATCACTGGCATCTCTTGCCGGAGTCGGAGTTGCTTTTAAACTGGCACAGGGTGTTTTGGAAAGGTATGATAAATTAAGTTTTAGTTACGAAATCCTTCCTTATGTCACAGTGGGAACTATTGCGGATTTGGTTCCGCTAATAGGTGAGAACAGATATTTTGTAGCAAAAGGTCTTGAATTAATTGCTGCCGGCAAGCACTACGGCTTAAAAAGAATGCTTGATATTGCAGGTGTCGGTACAGAGAACGGATTAACCTCTGAGCAGGTTGCTTTTACTATTGCTCCGAGAATTAATGCTTCAGGCAGAATTGATACTGTTGATGCTGCCTTGAAAGTTATGTATTCAGATAACAAGCAAGAAATTGAAATGGCTCTCATTACGCTTGAAAACTACAACAAGCTCCGCCAGGAAATGTGCAGCGAAACTTTTGCTCAGGCGGATGAAATCTGGCAATCATCAGGGATTAGAGATAATGCGGTTGTTTTGTTTAATAAAAATTGGCATGTTGGAATCGTAGGAATTGTAGCATCAAAATTTGTGGAAAAATACTATAAACCAGCTTTTATTATGACTTATTCCGAGGAAGATAAGCAATACCGTTGTTCTGCAAGAGGGGTAGAGGAACTTAATATTTATGAAATTATTTCCAATATCTCGGAATTTCTTGACGGTTTTGGCGGACACCAGCTTGCGGGCGGGTTTTCGTTCAGCGAAGAAAAAGCTTCTTTTGAAACTGTAAAAAAAGCTCTTAATAAAACGATTGATGAGATGCTTAACGGAGAAAAATTGCAGCCTTCTCTGAAAATAGATTTGGAGCTTGAACCGAAGGATATTGATATTTCGCTTGTGGAAGAAGTGTCTAAGCTTGAACCTTTCGGCGCTTCCAATCCTTCACCTACTTTTGTTATTAAAAATCAGATTTTGAAACAAAAAAAATTAATGGGGTCAAATAAAGACCACCTTAAACTTATTATTGACACTCCAAATGGTTCTAAAGACTGCGTTTGGTGGTCAAGAGGAGATATCCCGCTTATTCAGGGAGATAGGCTTGATATAGCTTTTGCACCTCAGCTCAATACTTTTAACGGAACAACGGATATTCAGCTTGTTATAAAAGATATTCATTCCGAGGCTCTCAAAGAGGAAGAAAAATCTAAAATCAAAGTGTACGACCATAGAAAAAAATCAAATATACTTGCCCAGGTTAATGATTATATCAAAAATTCCAAACTCGGAATTTCAGTGTTTGCAGAAGACAGAAGAATTATTGAGAGCCTCAAACCTTATGAAAATATTACAAGTAATATTATAAACAGAAATAATGCACATAAAAATGATGTTTTAATGTTTTTTGATTATCCGTGCTCTGATGATGTTATGGATAATTTAAAACAAAAGGTTTGTGCATCAGCAATCCACTATATGAATTATGAATTCAATAAAATTGATGAAGAAGGGATTTTAAAGAATTTTTCCGGTATGGTTAAATATGCCTGTCATAACTATGACGGTGATTTTGTTCTTACACGTGCCGCATCTGCAATCGGAGTAACAGAAGAGGTTATTGAAATTCTGCTTGAAATCTTTGAAGATTCCGGCATGATAAAAATTGTTCAAAGAAGTGAGGATAGATATAAAATTGAATTTCTATCCGGCATTGAAATTTCAAAGGTTCTTCATTCAATTAAATATTCAGAATTTTTAGAATTGATGAACTCTGTTAATTGTTATAAAAATAATTTTATGCTTCTTGAACTGTAAATTTTTGTAACAGTTTTTCAACTCTCATAAAGATTTAAAATCTTTAGTGATAGGATATTCTCATAGGAGCCTAATCATGAAAGTACAACCAATCAACCAGACAAATTTTAAGCAGCCCGTTTTTCAGGGACTGTGGGGAAAACCCGAGCACTATGTTTATTCATCTGAAAAAGATGTCGCAACACTTATCAAGCATCATTATTATTCGTTTAAGGATGAACCGTTAAAAGAAGTTCGCAGGAATGCTGCATCGAGGACTTTGCGCAATGCTTTGGACTGGACGGATTCTAACGGAATGTCTGCTTACAGAGATATTTCCGTGGAGGTGCATGAATTGCCGTTCACGGAGAATGAGTATATAAACTATCTCGAAAAAACTCAATTTGAGCAAAAAGACTGGGATTCTTGCAGAAAAATAGAAAAATTTCTAAAACGCAATGAATTGGTAAGATATCTAAATAAGGGTGTGCGTTTTCGCTGCTCATTAGACAAGTATGCTGCAAGTATTCGATATCCGAACAGTAAAATTAAACAAATTTTATACAGTTTAAAGAGTAAAATAATTATTTAACATTATTTGTTTAAATTGTTTTGAGATGTTCAGATAACATATTTAATCCGGTTTTAAGTATATTTTCTCCGACGCAAAAACCGCAGCGTAAGTATCCGTCCATATCAAAGGTTTTGCCCGGAAGAAGTGCCGTGCCCGACTGTTTCAAAAGGTTTTCACATAAAATTTGTGACGGTATTTCTTTTTTGTACTTTAAAAGAGCTGTTGTTCCGCCCCGGGGAAGTATGCAGCTTACATTAGGTTCAGAGCTTAGCCAACTTCTAAGAATATTTGTACCTTGTCTCATTATTTCAAAATTTCTTTTTGAAATTTGTTCTCTGTTTTCGAGCGCAATTGCCGAAAAATAATCGTCAATAATGCTTATACTTATCGTGTTGTATTCTCTATGGGTAATGATTTCTTTTATTAAATCTTTTTTTGCGGCTATCCAGCCGACTCTGAGACCCGGAAGCGAATAAGTTTTTGACATACTGCCGACGGAAATTCCTCTGTTATACATATCAGCAATTGATTTAGAATACGGATTCCCATATAAATTTAGCCCCCTATATACTTCATCTGACAGTATCCAGGTATTATTTTCTTCTGCAATTTCAACAATTTTTTCGAGCATATTATCAGGAATCACTGCCCCTGTGGGATTGTTGGGGTTAGTAAAAATCAGAAGTTTTGTTGTCTTGGTGATAACTTTTTTAAGTTCCTCAATATCAGGAAGCCAGTTGTTTTCTTCCCTTAAGAATACTTTTTTTACAAACGCTCCAAGAGATTCCGGAATAGAATAGTGCTGCTGATATGCGGGAAGTATTGTGACAACTTCATCTCCTTTTTCTAAGAGAGATAAAAATACAAGCTGATTTGCTCCAATTGCACCGTGAGTTACAATTATGTTTACAAGCTCTTGTTTTGTATAAAGCGACTTTATTGCGTACTTGAGTCTTAATGAGCCTTGAATATTGCCATAGGTTAAATTCTGATTAAAAATATCTTTTGCAGAATCAAATTCTAAAAGGCTATTTATATTCAAGGGTTCAATACAAGTTGAGGTTAAATCATACTTCGCTTGTGGGCAGTATGTATTCATCCAGTCTTCAATTTTAAAAGCATCTATTTTCATAAAAATATACTAGCACAAAGGGGAAATTAGTGAGTAGCAGATTAAAAGACTAAATATCATCCAATTCCCAACTTGTAATTAAAATAAATTACTGCTAAAATCTTGTTATGAAAAAATTAATTATTACATTTTTATCTTTGATGGTTTTATCTTCAACTGCGGTTTTTGCTGAAGGTATAGAAGTCTTGCCTACAATGCAGTCAAGAACAAATGCGCAAGACAGAGTTTGGGTTGGAACATTCCAGCTTGTGTGGAATGATTTTGTTAATAAAGTTATTCACATACCGGTAAGGTTTAGGGAAGGTACTCCTGTCTCTGTTCAGGAGCTTAATAAACAAACCTTTACGGAAACAGACTTGTCTGAAAATTGTTACTACAAGAAGACCGGAAAGATAACAAAAAGAACCCGGAAACAAATAGCAAAAGCTATAAAGAAAAAATTTAACGAGACAAGCGATTTGCTTGACCAGATAGATTGGAATCCAAAACAAGAGAAGTTTTTAATCTATGCCATGCTCAAAAAAGATTTTGAATTCTTAAATGAGTTTGAAAAGTTAGGCAAAGAACCTTTTGGACAAGGACAAGAAGCGGAATATTTCGGAATTTCTAAAAACAATAAAGAATTATCAGAAGGCGTTGAAGTTCTGTTCTACAATTCTGATAATGATTTTGCTGTTAAACTTGCTACCAAGAATCAGGATGAAGTATATCTTTATAAAAATTCATCAAATAAAGCTTTTAATTATATTTGGGATGATATGTGGAAGAAAAACAGCTATTTTAATGGCATAACAAAGTTTAAGGATAATGACGAATTAAAAGTCCCTAATGTTAAATTCTCGGAAGAGAAGATGTTTGATGAAGTTACAAACAAAAGAATTATGGGTACAAATCTCGTTATAGATAAAGCAATGGAAACTATTAAGTTTGATATGAATAATAAAGGAGTTGAGCTAAAGAGCGAAGCAGCTATGGCAATAGCAACCTGTTCGCTGCCGTCTCCGGAAGAAAGAATTCCTAGGTTATTCTATTTTGATGATACTTTTGTCATTTTCCTTAAAGAAACAGGAAAGAAAAATCCGTATTTTGCTCTGAGAGTGCATGATATAACCAAGTATCAGTAGTAAGTAGTTTTTTATATTTCTCGTTGCTTTCTGAGGATTCGTCTTCCTCCACATTTGAAGGGCTGCTGTCTGGCAAAAAATATCAATAGAAAAGCAAGACTAGCTGCTAAGAGTATTTCCTCGTATAGTAAAGTTGTCCCGACAATAAAATAGTAGATTGTCTTGCAAGAAAAATTTCCTGTCATCCTGAAAGCGTAGAAAATCGGGAGTAAATGAATGAGATGAGTAAGTAAAATTTTACCTCGATTTTCAAGCTGTTCAGGATCTTACTAATTGATAAGTATAATTTCCGACTGGTAAGATGCTGAAATACGCCTCTGTTTATGAACAAATAATCTATATCTTTCTTATACCTTGCCGGCTATTCAGCATGACAATTTT
>CALUTN010000054.1 GCA_944323665.1 Candidatus Gastranaerophilales bacterium
CCGACAATACCGGTGAGTTTTCTCAAAGCCTTACTCATCAAACGAGCCTGAAGCCCCATTTGCTGATCTTCCATAGCTCCTTCGATTTCGGCTTTCGGTACAAGAGCAGCAACTGAGTCAATAACAACAACATCAACAGCTGAGGAACGTACAAGTTCTTCAGCAATTTCAAGAGCCTGCTCACCTGTGTCCGGCTGTGAAATCAAAAGTTCATCAACATTTACACCGAGTGCTCTTGCATATTCAGGATCAAGTGCATGTTCAGCATCTATAAATGCAGCAATACCGCCTTTTTTCTGGCATTCTGCAACAATATGCTGTGCAAGAGTAGTTTTACCTGATGATTCAGGACCATAAATTTCAATAATACGTCCTCGCGGAATACCGCCTACACCAAGAGCCACATCAAGTGCCAAAGCTCCGGTTGGTATTGTTTCAACACTGACAGCCGGCTTGTCGCCAAGCTTCATTATTGCACCTTTACCAAAATCTTTTTCTATCTTTTCTATAGCAAGTTTTAGCGCTTTGCTTCTTTCATCAGCAACAGCAACTGTTGTATCTTCTTTTGCCATTTTTACACCCCAAGTTTTTTATTAAACTACAATTTTTTAAAGTAATATATTATTTTCTTCTTCTTTTTTGATATAAAATCCGCACATAAGCGGTTTAAAGCTGTTTAGGATATTTTTTAGCTTGAAGTTTTCTTTATTAAGCTCATTAACTTTATTCTTTAAATTTTCATTTTCAGTTTTGCATCTTACAAGCTCAAGTACAACGTCATCCATACCTTCAAGCTTTTCATCAATAAGCTTTGTCATGGAAGTTGTAATATTATTTTCCATTCTGTTCAAAGTATCAAGAAGGTTATTAACAACCGCCTGTGAATTAGGTTTAGTCATAACTGAAAGAGTTGATTTCTTTTCACTCATTTCTGCAACAACAGAAGATTTTGCATTTCTGAGCTTTTTAACTTCATCCACAGAAAAATAAATCTGTCCTTTACTGTTCTTTTTAGGATTAACAGATGTCTTTTTGCAAAGCTCAACTATCTCTTTATTATCAACATTTAAAAGTCTTCTAACATCATTAGGTAAAAGTACTTTATCCGGATTAGCGTTCATTAAAAAATTCCCCTCTTTCGTCATCCAATACAATAAATATTCTAATTAATAAAAGATTTTATTTCTACTCTTTGTAACACTTTTTTACAATAAATTATTTTTATTTTTTAATTGAATAAAATTATACCGGCATTCAAATAAGAAGCAAAAATTATCCAGATAAAATATGGTACTAAAATTACTCCTGAAAGTTTTGAAACTTTAAAAAAAGCTATAATATTCATTAACACGAGAATATCTAGCACTATTATTACGGCAAAAGCTGCCGGAGGACTTTTTATCAAGAAAAAAACGGGAGTCCAGCATAGGTTAATAACAAATTGAATAAAAAATACAAAATATCCCCAAGATTTATCCTCATTACTTTTGGTTAGTATAAATATTAATAATGCCGTAAACATCATAAGATAAAGTAATGTCCATACCGGAGAAAAAATATGGGCAGGTGGCATAAACGGCGGTTTTAAAAGTTCTGAATACCAATCATACATAATTATATTATTTATGATTTTTTATATATTTTTTATTAGACAAATGTTTAATTTTTTACAATTATTGCAACCCATTGATCCTGCTGTAAAATATCTAAAATATGTAAATTTTCTTTCTTGACAGCATTAATTACAATATCTTTTTTTTCATCCAAAATTCCGCTTAAAACCATTTTAGAATCAGGTTTCATAATATTTTTTAAATCACCCATAATCTCTGCCAGTACATTATGAAGAATATTAGCACATATGAAATCATATTTTTTTATTAATTTGTCTGCTGTGTTAAGTTCAAAACATATAAAATTTTCAACGGGAGCATTTTTATTATCACTATTCTCTTGTGGAATCAAATATTTTATTCCGTTTTTTTTAGCATTTTCTATGCACACATCAATAACCGAAGGGTCATTATCACATCCGTAAACTGAGCTTGCACCGAGTTTTAAAGCACAAATAGCCAGTATTCCGGAACCTGTTCCTATATCTGCCACAGACGCACCTTTAGGCATATATTTCTCAAGCGCTTTCATACACAATTGTGTTGTCTGGTGTGTTCCCGTTCCAAATGCACATCCTGGATCAAGGATTATTATTATTTCATTTTCTTTTGGAGTATAACTGAGCCAGCTTGGTACAACTGAAATTTTGTCAGTAACATGGGTTATATCCCATTTTTCTTTCCATTTTTGAGACCAATCCTGATTTTCTTTTTCATCAAGTTCTATATTCCAGCTTCCAAGTTCGTCATCCTTAAAACCGCGCGATTTAAGCAGTTCACGTTCTGTGTAAAGAATTTCTTTTAAATTTTTGGGATATTCTTTTAAAAAGACTTTTAAATTACCTTTTGTTGTAGAAGTCATTTTTAAGTCTTTATAAGATTCTTCGGCAAGAATAACGCCTTCACATTTAAAATTTGTAAAAAATAAATCCGATACTATTTCTTCAATATCCGGGTTTATCGATATTATTAATTCATAATAATTTTCCATATTTTGATTATATCATATTAAAACTTTATTAATAATTAATTATAATTTATTTGTTTAATAATTAATAATCTTCATAATAAGCTCTTATTATTTGTAGAAAAGTATTTAAAAATATGATGAATAGATAATTTTATATGTATAAAAAAATGTAAAAAAATTGTAGAAAAGTATGAAGTTTTGAACATTTTTATACATTAATTTTTTTTATTAAAACTTAAATGTAGAAAACTAACAAGTTTTAAACATTTTTTCTACATTTTTTACCAAGTTTTGAACATAATTTAATGAGTTTTAAACACCTGCTCTTTTACCAAGATTAATGATTTCTTCAATAGTTTTTACGTACTCCGTTTTTTCATTTGTTGATTGTTTCAAAAATTTATTAATATCATCCATCATACTGATAGCTTTATCACAAACAGGGTCAGTTCCGGATACATAAGCTCCTATGTTAATTAAATCCTCGTTTTTTGCATGTACTGCCATCAAGTTTCTTAAAGCTCCTGCCGCATCTCTATGTTCTTTAGTTGTTACATCTCCCATTACCCTGCTCAATGATTGCAGTACATCTACAGCAGGATAATGGTTTTTATGTGCTAATGCTCTTGATAATACAATATGTCCGTCTAAAATACTTCTTGAAGTATCCGATATAGGTTCATTAAAATCATCTCCCTCAACCAGTACGGTATAAAGTCCTGTTATTGTACCGTATTCATTAGTTCCTGCTCTTTCCATAAGTTTAGGCATCATAGCAAATACAGAAGGTGTATAACCCCTTGTTGCAGGCGGTTCTCCTATTGCAAGTCCTACTTCTCTTTGAGCCATTGCTATACGAGTTATTGAATCCAGCATAAATAATACATCCATTCCTTTATCTCTAAAATATTCTGCAATAGCAGTTGCTACAGATGCAGCTTTAATTTTGACAAGTGAAGGCTGTTCGGAAGTAGCTGCAACGATTATTGAACGTTTCATACCTTCCGTGCCTAGTATTTCTTCAATAAATTCTTTTACCTCTCTCCCGCGCTCTCCAATAAGTGCTATAACATTCAAATCAGCAGAAGTATTTTTTGCCATTATACCGAGAGTTGTACTTTTTCCTACACCTGAACCTGCAAAAATACCCATTCTTTGACCTTTACCTACTGTGGCAAATCCATCTACCGCACGTATTCCCAAAGCAAGCGGTTCTGTTATCCTTTTTCTTTTTAACGGATTTATAGCATCTGCGGTGGTAGAACGATATTCGGAAAATCTTATATCTCCAAGACTATCAATCGGATGTCCAAGTCCGTCAAGAACTCTTCCTATGAGTTGGTTTCCTACACCTATTTTCATGGCACCGCCTGTATTAACAACAAAAGCACCGGGTCTTATTCCGTCAGGTGAACCTAATGGCATAAGAAGAATTTTATCTCTTTTAAATCCTACAACTTCTGCCATTGTTGGTTTTTCACTATAATCATTGTAAATGTAACACAAATCTCCGATTGAAGATTTTGGACCGTCAGATTCTATCGTTAATCCGATAATCTCAGTTATTTTTCCGACTTCTTTTATAGTTTTGGTTTTATTAATAATATCAAGATATTTTTCTTTATTCCAATCCATCATTTGCACCTGTCAGCATATTTTGAGCAATTTCTGCTATTTGTGCAGAAACTCTGGAATCAAGTCTTGTATTAAGCGTTTCTACTATTACTCCGTCTGTTGATATAGAATTGTCTTCAATAATTTTTACTGACTGAAGTTTTGGAATCTCTTCTTTAAATTTTTCTGATAAATTATGTATATTGTTTACAAGTTCCGGATTAACAATAATAGTAATATTTTCTTTATCATTTAATTGTTTTATAGCGTCTATAGTTATTCTATGAAGAATTTCTTCATCAAATTTTAGATGACAAACTTTATCAGCAATAGCCGAAACCAATTCTACAATATCCAGTGAAGCTGAATCTATAATATTTTTTTTAATATCAAAAGAACTGGAAGAAAGTGTTTCTAATGCTTTAAGTGCTTCAGCGGAATCTGTTTTAAACTTTTCTAATCCGTCTTTTTGACCTTTGTTAAACCCTTCTTCATAAGCCTGATTTTTTATTGATTCATATTCTAAATTTCCTTTTTGATGAGCCTCTTCAATGATTTTTTCAGCATTTTCAATAATTCTTGAAGCTTCCTCATTTGCTGAGTCAATGATTTTTTGTGATTCGGCATTTGCTTCTTGAATAATTTGCTGTACTTTTTCATCAGTTTCTTCAAGGATTTTTAAAACCTTTGCCTGCTGACGGGTTACACAGGACTGCTCAATCGGCAGAACATAGCTGTTTCCTATTTGAATTTCTTCTCCTTTAATTCTGTTACTCAATTAATTCATCCTCTATGCTTGCACGGGTAATTGTTATTTCACCGGCAGCTTCAAGGTTTCTGATAGAATTAACTATGCCGGTTTGAGCTTCCTGAACCTCTCTTGCACGAACAGGACCTAGGTATTCCATATCATCAATAAGCATTTGTCTTGCTCTTTCTGACATATTTTTAAATATTTTTTCTTTAATTTCGTCTTTCGTACCTTTAAGAGCCATAGCAAGGTTTTTAGTATCAACTTCTCTGAGCAATCTTTGAATAGCTCTGTCATCAAGAAGAATAATATCTTCAAATACAAACATAAGGTCTCTGACTTCCTGTGCCATTTTTTGATTTTCAATGTCAAGCCATTCCATAATATTTTTTTCTGTTCCTCTATCGCAATAATTTAAAATATTTGCTAAAGATTCAACACCTCCTGCATTTGAAAAATCTTGAACAAGAAGTGCAGAGAATTTTTTCTGAACAATATCTTCTATAGTACTTAAAATTTCAGGATTAGTTGGCGTCATATCTGCGATGCGCATAGAAACTACTGCCTGTACATCTGGCGGAAGAAAGGATAAAACCTGAGCGGAAAGCTGCGGTTTTAAATAAGCAAGAATAAGTGCGAGAAGTTGTGGATTTTCTGTTGCAAATGTGTTTGCAAGCTGGGACGGATCCGCTTCATTTAAAAAATAAAACGGGTTTGTATTAATCATTGCATTAACCCGCTCTAAAAGGCTGGATGCTTTATGTTCACCATAAGCTTGTGTAAGAAGATGTTTTGCGTAAGAAACACCTCCCTGCATAAGATAATTTTTTGCAAGAAATACTGTTTTAAATTCATCCAAAACATCATTTAAATCTTCATCAGATACCTTACCCAGGTTTGCGATATCCAGAGTAATTTGTTCCAACAGCTCTTCATCTTTTATATTTTTTAATAATTCCGAAGCGGTTACCGGGCCGAGAGCAATTAAAAGAGCAGCCACTTTTTGAGTCGGCCGTGTAAAAACTTTTCTTTCTTCTTCATTCTGTGTTTTTGCTTCATCAATACTCATTTATATTCCTTCCGGTACTAATCCCGCATAAATGATGTTAATAGTTTTGCAGCCTCTTCCGGAGCTGCCATTATTGCATCATTTAAATCATTTATATTCTGGTCTTTAGTTGATTTTACATCTCTTCTGTTGAAATCTACTCTTTGAAGAATTTCCGGAGATTCCTCTTCTTCTTCCGTTATTTTATTAATTTCTTCCGCCAATCTTTTATCTGTTTTACCTGAAGCGGGAAGTTTTGATATGAAACTTTTTAATACAACAAGAGCAAATATACCTAAAACAAGTACTATTACAAAAGGAAGTACGGACGAGGTAATTATATAGATAGTTTGTTCTTTTTGATATTGTTTTGTAATCTCATCTTTTACTTTTTTATCAATATTAACCCCTTCAAACTGGAGTCCGGAAACAGATATGACATCTCCCCTTGAATAATCCACGCCGGCTGCTGAAAGTACAAGATTTTTTATTTCTTCTTTCTCCGATTCCGTTAAAATTTTATTAATAGCAACGGCTATAGAAAGTCTTTTTATTGTACCGGGTGCATAAATTACCTGTTTTACCTCTTTTGATACATTATAATTTATTGAACTTTTTTGTTTGGAATAATTTAAATTTCTCTGGTTAACATTATTAGGGTTAGGAACATTGTTAGGGTTTTCATAAGTTTCAACTTCTGTTTGAGAACTTGTAATAACACCTTCACCTTTGTCATTAACCGGAATATAACTTTCAATAGTAGATTTTGCGGAATTAAAATCAATGTCTGCATTCACCTGAACAGAGACATTACCTTTACCCACGATTTTTTCTAATACGTCTGAAACCTTATTAGCTGTTTGTTTTTCAAGATTAGATTTGAAACTTTCCATGTCTGTGGAATTCTTTGAAGTTTCATCAGACAAACTATTTCCGCTCTGATCTGTAATGAATACCTGGTCAGGGCTCATTCTGGGAACAGAGTACGCGACAAGATTTTTTATTGCCTTAACTTGTGCGCTTTTTATTTTATATCCGGGTTCCAGGACAAGAACAACCGATGCCGTTGGTCTTTCATCATTATCTTCAAAAATTGAGCGCTCCGGTTCCGCAAGTTGAACCTTGGCATATTTAATCCCTTGAATTTTTTCTATTGCGCGCGTAATTTCACCCTGAAAAATTCGTTGTTTTGTAAGTTTATTTTTAAAATCGGTTGAACCAAGCTGCATATCATCTAACAGTTCAAATCCGGAATCACTGTTCTTGATTAAATCATTTTCTGCAACAAATAATCTCATTTCATCTCTTACATTAGACGGAACAAGAATTGTTTTTTTATCTTCGGAAACCTTGTAACGGTATCCGTTCTTTTTCATATTTTCAACTATACTTATGGTATTTACTTCATTTAAGTCTGTATAAAGAGTAACCCAATCAGGTTCCATTGCTTTAGTAAGGAAAAAAGTAGCTGCAGCGATTGTCAATACAATTAAAATAAGCATACCAAGCTTTTGCCCTTCATCTAAACCATTCCAGAGCTTCTTCACATCATTAGCCAATAAAGAAAAATAATTGTTTTCCATGTCTCCCCGCACGCAGTCGTTCACTATTAATAATACATTACACGAAAAAACTTTTCAAATTGTAAATTTTCATAAAGAAATAGCCGGGTAAATGATTAAATATAAGAAATATTGATTCTTATTTATTAACTGTGCTGTTATTTTACTGTATGGCAAAATTTTTTATTATGTGTTTTTAGTTACTGTAAATAATGAATTTAAGGAACAAAAATATGAAAACTTTTTCCGTTAATATGGTAAATTTTAAAGGACAAATTAAATATTTAAGCAAAATACCGAATACTAATAAAATTTATATATCTGACTATAAAGATTCGCAAAAAATCAGTCAAGATTGTACAGAATATTTAGCAAATATCGGGCGAGAAAGCGATACTATTGAAAAAACTCTCGGAATATTTCATTCAAAAGCAACAAACGGAGTGTATTATACTGACCCGCTTGAAAAAGTTTCTGATGAGTTGCGCAGTAAAGTTGATTATATAATTTACGATAATAAACCGAAATATCCGGATTTGGAAAAAGAAATTAAAGAATCTTTTTTAGGTTCAGAGAATAATAGTTACGAAAAGCAATTTGAAGCGGTACGTGATTATTATCAAAGGTTAGAAGCCGCTGCTGATAAAGAGATGAAAAAAACCGATGCAAATTTACCTTTCGATTTTTATAATGACAGAATAAAATTTGCCAGATTGAAGCAGCAAGAGGCACAAGAAGCTTTGAATCTTTGTATGTCCGGAAGTGATTTGATTACGAAAAAGAAAAATATTCAATTTGAAATAAAATATAAACAAGCTCTCTTATATAATGAAAAAAGGAATTTAGAGGAAACAAAAGCATTATTGAAAGAACTTCCGTTTCAGAAGCGTATACGAAAAGAAGAACTTGATTTAATGAAATCCAAAGTCGAATTTTTGAAAAAAGCTGTTGCCATTAATCAGCGGTTAGCACAACGTTATCCGCGGCATATTGAGGAATCTAAAAAAGAAAACGAGGAACTAACGGTCAAAATCAAAAAACTGGAACAAGATATAATATCTAAACAAACTACAGTATGGAGTTTTGCATCTGCTATTTTAAAATGCAAAAAGGATATTATAAAAGCACCTAAACTTTTTGCCGAACTGGAAAAGGAAATTAATCTCAAAAAAGCAACTCTTGAGAATATAAAAAAGGAATTAATGCCAAAATTTAATGAGCTTAAAAAGTTTTATATAATTCACAAACTTATTTAATAATTTTTAATTAAACAATTTCCTTTCCGACGATAGGAGCAATTTGCTTAATTTGCTTATAAAGCAAATCATACTGCCACGGATATAAGGACTGAGCTCCGTCGCAAACCGCACATTCAGGGTTGTAATGTACTTCAATAATTAATCCGTCACACCCTGCCGCGACAGCGGCACGGGACATAGGTTCAACTTTATCTCTTAAACCTGTTCCATGGGAGGGGTCAACAATAATCGGAAGATGACTTAATTTTTTGATAACCGGAATTGCAGACAAGTCCAGTGTATTTCTGGTATAGTTTTCAAAAGTTCTTATTCCGCGTTCGCAAAGTATTACCTGCCCGTTGCCGCCTGCCATAATATATTCAGCGGACATTAACCATTCTTCAAAAGTTGCGGCGAGTCCTCTTTTAAGGATAGCCGGTTTATGAATTTTGCCTATTTCTTTCAGCAGGTTGAAATTCTGCATATTACGTGCACCGATTTGAAGTATGTCAACATATTTCATAAATAAATCAAGTTGCGAAACATCCATAATTTCAGAAGTTACTGCCATTGAATGATTATCTGCAACACTTCTTAAAATTTTTAAGCCTTCTTCGCCAAGTCCTTGAAAAGAATAAGGACTTGTTCTTGGTTTAAATGCTCCGCCGCGTAAGATTTTTACATTTGATTCCGAAAGTTCCTGTGCCGTAGCATCCATTTGGTTGTAACTTTCAACTGCACATGGACCTGCAATAAGTCCCGTATATTTATCACCGAATTTTACTCCGTTAACTTCTATTACCGTATCACTGCCCTGAGCAATTCTTGCTGCGAGTTTATAATTTGTTGAAACTCTGATAACTTCAGAAACTCCTGATAAGAGTTCAAAATCCCGCTGATCGACATCATCTATATTTCCTATGGCATGTACAACCGTCCTGATTTCTCCATGCGAGATTCTTGCTTCAAATCCCTTTGACTCTAGGAACATTGCTGCACGCATTATTTCTTCTTCAGTAGCATTGGGCTGCATTATTACCAGCATAATATACCTCCGGTTATTGTTAACATTATACATAAAATAAATATTATGTTATACTGAAAAGGTATAGATATATTTGAATAGTTTAATTGAGGTTAAGAAATGGCAACATTCAAAGACATGGAAGACAGCTTGAAAAGCTACATTATTCAAGAGCAATCGGATGCTCACAACGTTAGAAATGTTAACGTTACAAAATACAACAATATTAAAATTTGGATGGATACAACTAAGTATGCGGAGCCGCATTTCTTTGTAAGAATTTCTATTTCGGAAGCCGTATTTACTCTTAGTGATTGTAATAAATTAAACGGCGGACTGGGTTATGAAGAAAGATTTATTTACAAATGGTTCGGCAGAATAGGTATTAAAGATAAGCTTAACGAACTTTGGTCAAGTGCCGGTAAGAATCAGGCAGACGACGACGAAGAAGAAAAGAAGTAACTTAAAGATAGCTTTTACAATACAAAATGGAATATAAAAATTTGGCTGTGAATCCTGTAAATGTTGTTTTACAACTTATAGGAG
>CALUTN010000055.1 GCA_944323665.1 Candidatus Gastranaerophilales bacterium
GCATTAGAAATTCCTGAGAATTATCATTTTTATTATCTAAATAAACAGGACAGACAAATGAGATTCAACAACGGCGGCGATCCGATCTATGCAATCTTTGATAAAATTGACAACAGACCGCTTTCTAAAATTGCAAAAGATTTCGTCAGAGAACTTGCTGATGATTCAATCAGATTTGTTTCGACATTATTAAGATAATTAAAATTTTGTGCTTAATTTAGCACTCATTAAACTCAAATAAAAAAAACCACCCGGTGTGTGTCGAGTGGATTTGTTTTCTGCATCCTAATGGTCTTTTTTAGTGTTTATTATCTAGGAGTTTATATGATTTTTGGGGTTTATTATTGCTATTTAGTGTTTCGGCTACACTTAAAGTGTGTAATATTATTATCGCACGTAAGAATTTAAAGTCAAGGGGGTTGTTAAAATTTATATTTACAAAACTTAACATTAGCAAAACGCTTCACACTGCAGCGTTTTGCGGTGTTAAAAACAAAAAGGGTAATATATACAATTATTACCCTTTTATTCCGCTTATAATTATATTTATAATTTTGACCTAGTCTTCTAATGATTGATATCCTGACTTGTGTGATTTAAGTAAAACTCCTCTTTTTGATGTTTGGATAAAATTAATCATTTTCTCAATGTATTCATTCATTGGGATCTCAGCTTTTATTTTTTCAATAGCTTGGGAAGTATTATATTCTTCAGAAATTAGAAGTTTAAAGGCTTCATTGACGGCAGTTCTAATTTCTTGCGGAACGCCTCTTCTTTTCATTGCAATAACGTTAAGACCTCTTGGAACAGGCGGCCTGCCTTCTCCTTTTGAGTATGGCAGGATATCCTGACGGGAAGCGGAAAAACCGCTTATGATTGCCATATCTCCAATTCGAATATTTTGATGGAAAACGCTCATTCCTCCGACAAATGCACCAAAACCGACATGAACGTGTCCGACCAGATTTGCCAGTATAACCTGATCTTCCAATACGCAGTTATGTGCAATATGGGAACCTACCATAAGGAGGCATTTATTCCCGATTCTTGTTGTGAAGTCTCCGCATGCTGCTCCGCGGTGAATAGTTACGTTTTCTTTAATAATAGTCTCATTACCGATAACAACCTTTGTAGGTTCACCTTTGTAACCCAAATCTTGAGGTTCGGAGCCTATTGTAGAAAAAGGCGATATTGTACAGTTTTCACCAATTTCAGCATATTCAATATATGCATTCGCAATAACTCTTGTTCCTTTACCAATTTTTACCCCTTCGCCTATAACAACATTAGGACCTATTGTTACACCTTCTGATATCTCTGCTGAAGGATGTATAACAGCAGATGGGTGAATTGAACATTTTTCTAAAACTGATGAACTGTTTGACATTATTTTTCTCCATAATTTTCTTTACGAATTAAGTATAGTATAAAAAAAATGGGTTTAAGGAAATTTTTATATTATCTTAATACGTTATTGCACAAGTCCCGGTTCTGCATCGGAACCAGTAACTTTTTTTCTTAGAATAAATGTTATTTTAGGAAGAACTACGGCAAGTAAAAAGCTGCTTAATGCGACATTTGCGATAATATTTCCGGATTTCACTTTAAGAGCTTTTTTAGCAAATTTTTCAATATCCCCGCTTTCTTTTGCTTGTTTAGAGAATTTTTTTATTTCATTTTGAAAAGCTTGTATTTTCTTTTCTTTCACAATCTGTCTCGGGTCGCGGATTCTATTGTCAAGATATTTTACTCCGCAGAATTTTTCAGCAAGCTTTGAAAATTTTTCATCGGGATTTCTTTCCAGAAACTCAATAATATCTTCTTTTGGAAGTTTTAGAGAGTTATTTTTTATAGCTGTTATAAATTCTTTGTCGTTTAGAATTTTAGGGTCTAAATTTACATTAGTTTTAAAAAGCACATTAGAGAGTTTGTCAAAAGCTGAAGCAATCCACCAAGGAGCAACAAAATTAAGAAACATCATCCCTGCCATTTTGAATGCCATTTCCAGTTTTTCATATTTGTTTCTTGCTGTAGCAACTCTTCCTACAGTTAACCCCCCGTCAGTAAGTGCCATTTTATTAACAGTTGACATATTTGCGAAAACAGAAGCAGCTCCTTTAAACGAGATGTTCTCTCCACCTTTTGGAATTTGTTTTGTTTCAGATTCTTTAAGTTTTTGATTTTGTTTTTCTCTTAATTTTGCAGTCAGCGCAAAATTCATTTTAGGCAGGCAGAATCCCATAAGAATAACAGGTATTGCTGTTGATAATACAAATTTACCGGCAAGAAGTTTTTCATACGTATTTTTATTCGCCAGAACTTTTTTCATCTCTTCAACTTCTTTTGGCGAAATATTTTTAAATTTTTCAATATTAAATTTAAGTCCTTGAGCGGAAGTTTCTTTAAACAAATCGGGATTAATTTTAGGGTTATATCCGAGTTGTTTAATTCCTTTGTTACAGAGGTAATCAATAGCAGGTATACCGCCAAGCCAGATAGCCGAAGTTCCATATTCATCTATCAGGCGTTCTCTTACAGCATTTTTTGCCATAAGTTTCGAATCTTTTAAATTTTGCTCATAGGTCATTCCAACCTTGGCAGGAATCTCAATCCCGCAATCTCTTACCAGAAGAGGGTAGATGCTTGAATTATTTCCAATCGCTGAAATTATACTGACTAGTGACATTTTTTAATCTCCTTTGTTACCGTGCTCTTTAGATAATCCTGAATATCCCGAAAGAGCCGGTTGAAGGAGTGCTTACAGGGGCAGCAAAGCTCCAAGCCCTTTCGGGTTCGGATGATAATGATGATGCTGTCTTAAAAATCTCGTCATAGTCTTTCCTTTGTTTGCACAATATTATCATAGTTTCAGTCTGTTGTAAATACTATACTTTTTTTAATATAATTATTGAGTTTGGTGCTATGTTTATTTTTTGGTTCTCTTTGGAAATGATTTTGTCACCATTCGTGAATCCGCCACCACCAAATTCCCGGCTGTCACTATTTAAGACTTCTTTCCAGTTTCCTTGCGGAAAACTATCATAATAGTATGAATTTGGGTGAAAAGATTGACCAAAATTTTTCAATATCAGAAACTCTTCATCATTTTTTTTAAGATGGTGAGTATGTACATTATTATAGTTATCTTGATATGTTGCCACAATATCACCGGATTGGAATGTTTTATTTTCTTTTACAAGTTTCGCAAGCTGAACGCAAAAACCTTGAACATAATTTTTTATTTCCTTATATTTTGCCGTTTCCGGAACCCTGCCTAGCATGGAATCGGATTTTGCATATAAAGTATCATAGCCCTTCTGATTAATAATATTTTTTGTATAATCAGGATTTATTTCACGCAATTTTTTTTCATCTGAAAATTCACGGAAGAATTTAAAATTAGATAAATCTGCTTCGTCTTCACCTTGGAAAAACATTTTTACACCTGGAACCGTAAAAACAGTTCCAAAACCGAGCTTCTGTTTTGCAAGCGCTATATGAAAAGCCGTCCTTACAGTTTCTTTAGGAATAAATTCCTGCAAACCTGCGTTTGTTTCGTATTCCTTAAGTTCATCTTCCGTCATTTCATTAAACTTGTCGCTTACTACGAGTTCAGCAAGCTTCTGGGAGACATGAGCCGCCCTTTGTCCCTTTTCCGCATCTGATGCCCCGCTTACTTTTAAAAATAAGTCCAGCTCACGTGCAATAACTTTTGGTATAAATCTGGTTCCATCCTCATTTCCAATTTCATCATGACTCATTGTATATTTCACTCTATAGGCAGAATTTCTTATTCTGTTGTCAATTTTACCTAACAAAACAGGAGAAGGTGTTAATAATGCATCTTTTATATCATGCATAAACGGAAAATCCCACTCACTGTCAAAACCTATTTCATTCGGATAGGTATGCCATTTCTTTTCTGCAATATTATTGACACTTTCGTCAATCATTCTTAATTCATCATCATGAGTCATTTCGTATTTATCATAGGCAGTAATCGTTGATTTATTATCCCTGCCGTCCTCTGCAATCAAAAATACATCCGGATTGTGCTCATTTACTTCCGCTACAATTTGCTTAAGAAGATAATCCGACTTACAGAGTTTTGTCATATCAAATCTTATACCGTCTACTTTAAATTCATTTACCCACCACAGAGCCGCATTAGTCATCCAATCTCTTACGTAACGGTTATTTATCCCTTCATAATTTGGGACTCCGCCAAATTCACCGGCACCCTGCTCGTATGGTCCTGCCTTTGTAAGAGAATCGCCATCCGGCCCGATATGGTTCGGGACCATATCCATAATTACATTCAGACCTTTCCCGTGAGCATAGTCTATCAGGCTTTTAAGCTGCACAGGGCCGCCGAGTTTTTCATTAACAGCCATTTTATCAACACCATCATATCCCCATTGCGGTGAATATGTGTTCTCAACAGGCATGATTTCTATTGCTGTCGCAATTCCCTTGTCTGCAACTTTATCAATATATTTTTTTGCGCTTTCAAAAGTCCCTTCTTCGGTAATTGTCGGTATATTAATCTCTTCAATAATTAAATTTTCAAGCCCACGGAAAGGTTCATCCGGTTTTCTTATAATTCTTCTTGAATCTTTTTTATTAAACCAGTCCGTATTTTCCCATTCATAATTATCAGAATCGTATACCTCACTCCAGCCGTTAATATCAGGTTGTTGTTTACTATATGGATCCTTAACAATATTAATTGTTTGGTCATCTTTCACAACAACAAATCTGTACGGAGTACTTCCTTCCGCAGGAATACCTTTAGCTTCAAACACGCCGCCGCCTTTGTTTTCCATTGGATAAAGTTTTGTTTTCTCATCTTCCGTTAGAAGTTCTTTTAATGTGTACCCGGAGCCTAAAATTCCGAATACTTGTAATGTTCTGTCTTTTATATGCCCAAACTTTTCAGAAGCATTATGTGCTATTTCCACAAATACTTTTTTTGCTTCAGGGAAAGAGAAAATTTTAAAATCAGCTTTTCCTTCTTTCTTTAAATAGTTTGCACCCCAGCTGATATGTTCATTCCAGTTTCTACGAAAAGAAGTTCTATCATAAACCCGATTCTTAACAGAGTAATCAGAAGTTATTTTCATGCACGTAATACCTCCGTAAAACTATAAAAGCCCGTGAAAAAAAAATTTGCTAGTTTGAAGAAATATAGCCAAAATTTTTAAGCATTTTATCTCTTTTTCTCCAGTCCTTTTCAACTTTAACTTCTAACGACAGGAAAACTTTTTTCTCAGTAATACTTTCAAGCTCTAATCTGGACTGGGTGCCTATGGTTTTTAAAAGCAAACCACCCTTTCCTATTAATATCCCTTTTTGGCTTTTCTGCTCACAGTAGATTGTTGCATAAATTCTGTCAATATCTTCTTTTTCTTCATACTTATCAATAGTTATTGCAACAGAATGAGGGATTTCATCTTGAGTGTTTATAAGAATCTTTTCCCTTATAATTTCTTCTGCCACATTCCGCATGCTTTCTTCCGTAACTATGTCATCCGGATAAAGTTTTTCTCCTTCAGGAAGTTTTTTTAATATGTTTGATATGAGAGTATCTTTATTCCGCCCTGTTTTAGCCGAAATTCTTAGCACCGGTATATTTTTATCAAAGAGCAGTTTATAGCTTACCAGATTTTCTTCAACTTTTTGAGGGTTTTTAATTTTATCAACTTTGTTCATCACAAGAATAACCGGAGTTTCCGTGTTTTTAAGAAGATTTTCAACAATCCACTTATCGCCTTTCCCTGCCGGTTCTGAACCGTCTACCAGAAACAGAATTAAGTCTGCATCAGGAATCGCGACTTTAGCTTCGTCCATTAAAAACTCACCCAATTTATTTAACGGACGATGGACTCCCGGAGTATCTATAAAAATAATCTGCCCGTTGTTGTCTGTTAATATACCTTTAATTCTTTTTCTTGTAGTCTGTGCTTTGTCCGTAGCAATAACTATCTTCTGACCGAGCATCCGGTTTAGAAGAGTAGACTTTCCGACATTAGGTCGTCCTATAATTGTTACAAATCCGCATTTCATAGCTTTAGTTTAACACAAAAACATCCTAACATATTGTAATATTTCTTAATAATAATGTCAATTTCCACTCATATCGTAACTTTATATAGATAACGAGGAAATTATCGGGAATAATTATGGGTGAACTTACTGCAGCTTACAGAAATTTATGGGAAGCAAGTATCCCGCAAGGGTACAACTTCAATCTGTCTGCTCCAGTGTATAATTTTACACAACCTGCAATTTCCGTTAACTGGGGTAATGTATGGGGGAATACATCTTCAATAAACTCTTCTTCGACAAAGGAACAGGAATCTGTTTCTTATGATGATTATAATAAAAAACTTTATGAAATTAGAAATATATTAAAAGAAAGAAATAAACAAAGAGCCGAAATTAAAAGTTCTATTGGAGAAATTAATACTAATATCAGTGAGATAAAGGATTCCAGAAAGAAAGACGGTTCCGCTGTAATGGTAAAAAGCCGAAAGGATATGAATTTTTGGGGCAAGACTGCAAGATTTTTAACAAATGCCGGCAAGGGTATAGTCAATTTGGGCAAAAGTATTATAGGTTTTGAAGAAGATGGCAGCTGGAATTGGAAAAAAGCTCTTAAGAATGCGGTAATAACGGCGGCGGCAGTAGGCGCCTGCTTTATTCCTGCTGTCGGACCGGCTATCGGATATGGACTGCTTGCGTTTGGAGCAGCTTCAGGAACAGTCGGAATCATTAAGAGCAGTATTGATATAAGTAAAGCTAAAACCGATGAAGAAAAAGATAAGGCCCAACAAAACTTGGGTGCAAATATATTTGTAACTGCGACATCAGTTATTGGTCTGAAAGGTGCAGGAAGTGCATTTAAAACATCCGGTGCAAATGCCGGTGCCGTGTCTGGAAGCACAGCGAGCAGTGCAAGTACAGGGGCTGCAGGTGCTGAAGCGGCGGCATCAACTGCTGGTGCCGCATCTGCTACTGCAACTTCCGGTACAGCAGCGTCTGCTGCCGGGGCAGCTTCCGGTGCCGTTTCTGACGCGACAACAGCAGCATCTGCTGCGGGCTGTGGAAGCAGATTGGCTGCGGCAGGCAAAAATATTTCTAATTTCTGTAAGGATGTCACGATCAATGCTTACAAAGGTGCTAAACAAGCTTCTGTAAATGATATAGCAAGTGTAAGAGCAAACGGCTTCCGGAAAACGTATAGAACAAAAGTAACTGATTCTTTTGGTTCTCTTCGTTATACACAGAAATTTGAAAAGCAACAATCTGATTTAATAAAGAGTCTGGAAGACCGAATCAGTAGAATTGATGCACAATTAGCTTCAAAAACAGGTAATGAAAAAGCTCTGCTTGAGCTGGAAAAAGAGTCTGTTACATCTATTATAAACAGAATAAGGAATGCAAAAACAAAAGCTGATTGGGAAGCCTTTGCGACAGATAAAGATATTGTCGATATGCATTCTATACTTCAAAGCGAACGTGCAGGCGCTAATGACGCAATGCTTGCTACTATCAAGCGTATAAGCAAAGAAAATAAAACCCTTCTTGAAAAACTTGATAAATTAACTAAGGCAAAAAATAATTCAATGAAGGAACTGGCATGTCAGCCTAAAAAACATAAAACTGAACTTGATGATTATACCGCTGATTTGAGTGTTGAATCACACTGGTGGAATCCGAAATTCGGTAATGATTATCAAAAGATATTAGGACACAACTCTCGGAATAAAGCTATGATACACGCTTTGGGCACAGCTTGTATTACACCGGCAGGTACACCTGTTAAATTTGGGTACTCTTTAATTAATCCGATGTATTCTGATTTTGGAATGGTTTTAACTCCTGATGTTGTTTCAGCTCAATTACAAGAACTTGAAGCTCAAAAAGAACAGCTTGAGGCAGCTTTAAAAGAATTGGAAAAATAATTTACAGCGGAGAAAGAACACTCATCTCGCAATTTTTGCAATCAAATCTTAACGGATAAATGTTTCCGTATTCATCTTTTAGTGAGATATTTTCGGGAGACTTACACATATCAAGTGCATATTTTATGCAGTGCTTGCATCTCATAAGCGGAATTTGCCTTTTAGGTTTCTCTTTTTCAAGAGCAGGTTCAGTAACTTCACAGCCGCATAATTTGTAAAAAGCTTCCGCTTCTTTATTCAGAACATTAGCTCTAAAGTCAACTTTGTCCTGAAAATATTTCACATATTTCATAGGTTTTTGGAGCTTGTTTTTGTAGGACTTTATTCGAAGGGCTGCCAATTGTTCAAATAAGTTTCTTCTTAATTCATTTATCTCTTTGATTGGCATAAACGGAATTTCGGATTCAATTTTTATATTCATTATATAAAAATCGCTGTCACCGGTCTTTTTTAGTTGTTTTATAAAATTATCCTCTTGCGGTTTTTTAGGCTTTTGACCGGAGAGTTCAACCTGCACAGAAAACCCTTCTTCATCAGTCGCTTTTAGAATATTTTCTTTTACTTCAAGATTTATTCCTATTTGACGTTTGAGAGGTTTAGATAGTTCTTTTTCAAATTCTCTGTCCAGATTTCTGAATACTTTTGTCCCAATTTTTATATTTACATTTTTGTTGGGATAAATATAACCGTTTTCTACCTTATTTATCAGGCAGCCGTCCCCTTCAAAATACAATCCGTCTTGCGGTTTGACACTGACAGTATTACAAGAATCCAGCTTGAAGCAATCCTTTTTAACAGTTATAACCTTTCCGATAAATTTACCCCTTGATTTTGGGGATTCCGAGTTGAAACAATCAGCTCTTCCTTTTAAGAAATAGGTAGTAAAACCTCTGTTAAAACTCTTTTCAGGATCCGGGGTAAAACCCGTAAAAGTCTTGCCATAGGAAGTTTTATCCGGTAAAAGGTTTCTGTAAAATGAAACAACATTTTTTACATAATTTGTGTCCTTCAATCTTCCTTCAATTTTAAAGGAACAAATTCCTGCCCCAATCATTTCGTTAATTTCACCGGACGCATTCATATCTTTAAGGCAGAGAGCATAATTCTCAGCGAGGAGTTTGCCCTCATTAGTTATTACAGAATATTTTCGCCTGCAAGGCTGAGCGCATTCTCCGCGGTTTGCGGAACGTCCGCCTACATATTGGCTCAAATAGCACTGACCGCTGTACGAAACACATAGCGCTCCGTGAATAAAAGCTTCCAGCTCCAGTTCCGGATTTTCTTCGTGAATCTTTTTAATCTGTTCAAAAGAAAGTTCTCTTGCGAGAATTACTCGGGATACTCCTATATCATTAAAGAACTTAACTTTTGAGGGTAAATAATTGTCGCATTGAGTGCTTATATGGATTGGAATTGGGGGGAGATCTCCGTCTATTGCAGCTTTTAATAGCCCCATATCCTGAATAATTATTGCATCAGCTTTTAGCTCATAAAGTTTTTTGATAAGTTCTTTAGCCTCTTCAAGTTCAGAGTCAGTAAGAATTGTATTAATTGTAATATAAACCTTGACTCCAAATTTATGAGCGTATTTTATAACCTCGTTTATGTCATCAAGAGAATTTGGAGCATTCTTTCTTGCACCGAAAGATGATGCACCCATATAGACGGCATCAGCACCGCTTTCTATTGCTGCAAAAGCTGTCTCTTTGTTTTTGGAGGGAGCTAATAGCTCTGTTTTTCTCTTTGATCTTTTCATATATTACTTCTGGTTACTCATAACAGGGGAGTTATTTCTATTAATTTCCCGTTTATCCCCCCATACGGTTACCAAAGATTTTTTTGAAGAAAGAAGCAAAACTTCCTCCGTTTTCATATTTATCTTTGTAACTTTCATAGTTGGCTGTTACAAACTGGCTGCGAGGATCTGCAGCTTTTAATTTCTCAATATATTCAAAAGCACCGGTATAATCACCTATAGATTCTCTAAATGCAGCGAGTTTTTGAAGAGCATTTGTATTCTTTGGTTCAATTTCAATCAATCTTTCGTAAAATTCACATGCTTTTGTAAAATCTTTCATCCCTTCAAGCTGTATTGCGATTGTTTCAATTAAATCAGGATCAGTGTTATTAAACTGATAAGCCGTCATATATTCATTAAGAGCAACATCTTTTTCTCCTTTGAGAATGTTATATTTCCCCCAATTTAAATGTTCATTAAAAGAATCTCCTTCTTTTTCGTATATAAGAGCCTTCATCTGGTATATTAAAGGCGAATTGGGATCGAGTTTTGCATAC
>CALUTN010000056.1 GCA_944323665.1 Candidatus Gastranaerophilales bacterium
TGTTCTATATTTCCTTTTGCTCTTAATACCAGACTTAAATAATAATAGTATTTAAAGTTGTTTTCGTCAATATAATAAGAATTGTTTAGATAAGTTTCCGCCATTACAATATTTCTGTCTCGCAGCGCCACATTAGCTAAAGCAAGCCATATTTCATTGTTAGAAATGTCAACAGAGACAATCCTTGCGAGGTATTCATCAACTCTTTGCGGAAAGACTTTCAATGAACTAATGAGCAAATCTTCATCATAACGGTCTTTCTTTATTAATTTCTCATAAAGTTTTCCGGATTTTTTCTTATTTTCAAGAGCAAGATATGTCTTTGCTATTCCTATTGAAGCTGCGTTGTCTCCGTCTGCCTGTTTATTTGCGGTCTTATAATACTTAAGTGCTTCATCATATTTCCGCTCATCATAGCTTATGTCTGCCAGTGTAAGCGCTGCCAGGTAAGTATTTTTATCCTCTTTATAAGCTCTTTGTGCAAATTCTTGCGCTTTTAGAGGTTCATCGCACTCATAATAGATTCTTCCGAGAAGACCAAAAATTTGGGGAGCATACTGCTTTGCCTGCAAAATCGCTGCTTGCAGTACTTTTGTTGCCAAAAGGCTTTTACCCTGCAGATGGTAATAATATGATAAATGGTAATCCTTTAAGGGTTCGTCTTTTGCTATTTTATATTCAACGTATTCTTCTACCGCCCGTATTTTATCTTTGAAATCTACGGTTAAAAATTCTGTTTTGTTGATTTCTTTGAGAAGTTTTACAGCTTGTTTTGATTTATTTGAATCTGCCAGAATTTTTGCTTTTAAAATTTTATAATTAATATTGTTGTTATTCTGAGTAATCGCATAATTTATGTATTTTAGAGCTTGTTGGAGATTGTTTGATTTATAGAATCCCAGAGCTATTAAGTAATTTTTATAGTCGTTATCTGACGTATTTGAATTATTTATAAGTTCAGAAGTTGTCTCAATTGCCATATTGTTATAAACAATACCTGAGTAGGCATCGGCATAATACAATAAATCCTTTAATTCAACCATCCCGGTCGGATAATAAAAGCTTTTGATATCCCTTACATAATTCGCCGTAAAATTGTTTGAATCGAGTTTTCTGAATAACTCATCCGACAAATCAAAGAAGCCGTATTCTGCCATTTTTGCAGCATAAAGCAGAAACACATAATCATCATGTACGGCACGTTCTACCAAATCCGCAAAATCATCGTGTGATGCTTTTACATTGCCTTGCAGAAATCTGTTTTCTGCAGAAGCATATTTTGCCTTTACAAAGTTATCTTTAATAACCATATCCATATTTACAGTATTAGTCTCAGCTCTTAAGTTAAGAGGTTTAGACGTTACTGAATCGGCTGATACCGATTGCATTGTAATGAAGCCTGATAACATTATAATAATTGATAATCTTAATATTGAGTTACTCATTTTCTAAGTCCACACCAACGTAATATTTATTAAACACTTGAAGCAGTTTGTTACTACAATTATTTACTATTGAGTAATATAAATCAAGCAGGTTGTATTTACCCAAAGTTTGTATGTCTTTCTCTTTCAGAATTGATGGTTTTTCTGAAACAAAGACTTCTACAATATCGCTTAATTTTATCATTAAAAATTTATCGACCACTTTTGGATCAAAATGAGAGCCGGAACCCTTCATTAAAATATCAATAACTTTTTCAATAGGCATTTTATCCCGATAATGTCGTTTGGAAGTTATTGCATCAAATACATCAGAAACTGCAAGTATTCTGCCTCCGAAAGGAATTTCTTCGCCCTTTAAGCCTCTATAATAGCCTGTTCCGTCGTATTTTTCATGGTGCGAGCAAGCTATTTCAGTTATTTGTTGAAAATCATTCGACATGTGAATTTTTTCAAGGATATTATGAGTTATTTCAACATGTTTCTGAATATGTTTGTATTCTTCCGGAGTAAGTTTCCCTTCCTTTTGCAGCACAGAATCTTTAATTCCGATTTTACCTATATCGTGTAATGCCGCAGCTTTTTCCAGAATATATATATCTTTTCTTTCCATTCCGAATTCTTTAGCAATAAGGGTTGCATACATTTTCACTCTTGATGAATGCCCAGAGGTTATTTTATCTCTGGCATCAATAGAAGAAGCAAGTGTTTCAATAAAACTGTCAAAAATAACTTTCTGCTCTTCTATCATTTTCTTCTGGCGTTCAAAGAGTTGAGCATTTTCCAATGATATACCCGCACTGGAAGCAATTGCGACAAGTAAATCTTCATCATCTATAGTGAATGCTTCATCAAACTTATTAAGAACCTGAAAAACCCCGATAATATCCTGATTAAAGTTTTTTATCGGCATACATAATATTGTCTTTGTTCGATAACCGGTCTTTTTATCCACATCGGGATTGAATCGGCTGTCATTGTATGCATCTTTAATATTTATAGTTTCACCGGTTAAAGCAACATGCCCGGCCAACCCCTTATCTGCTGGGATTCTGAGTTCCTTTGTATCATCCAGTCCTGTAGCAACTTTGGAATACAGCTCATTATGTTCTCTGTCGTATAAAAAAACCGTACATCTGTCAGCATTTAAAGCTATTTTTGTTTCTTCCGCAATTGTCTTTATTAAGACATCAATATCCTTTTCCGCAGCTACTGCTTGTCCTATTTTAACAAGTGCTATAAGCGGATCATTGACTTGTGTCTGGGTGCTTAAATGAGTTATTGGAGGACATTTTAAAAATGAATTTACTCTTTCGAAAAAATATGTTTTTTGATTTTTTATTGCAAGCTTCCTTGCTTTATTGTAACTTATTGAATACAGGGTATTGTTCTCTTCCGCATAATTAACGTAGCTTAAAACCAGTTCGTTTAAAATTGTTGCAAGCTCATTATTAGTTTGTTCTGCAAGGAATGTTGCATCATTCATAAACTGGTAGTAGCTGTTATAATTTTTATTTTGGAATTCACATAAAGCCAACAGACTGAAACAAATTGCAGCATCATCATTGTACAGCTCTTTATGCTTAATGATAGAGCTTTTGGCTTCATCATATCTGCCTCCGATAATCTCTTCAACAGATTCATATATAAAGTTCTCCAGCGCCACTAAACCCTCTCTACAAATTTAACACTTTATTATATAATATAACAAAAATCTAATATATACAAATAGTTTTCAGAGGAGAGTATGTATAATAAAATAACGATATTAATACCTGTCTATAATGAGAAAGATTCTTTAACAGAACTTGTCCGCCGGGTTGAGGAGACAGATTTTGGGCTTGAAAAGGAAATTATTCTCATTGATGATAATTCTACTGACGGGACAAAAGATTTGTACCGGAGTATGACGCACAAAGTCCTGTATCACGAAAGAAATATGGGGAAGGGCGCTGCTTTAAGAACAGGTCTAAAAGAAGCTTCTGGCGATATTATTATAATTCAGGATGCTGATTTAGAGTATGATCCTAAAGATTACATTCCTCTGGTAAATCTTCTGTTGGAAGACAAAGCAGATGTTGTTTACGGTTCAAGACTTCTTGATAAAAGAAATTCTAAAAGCTTTTTATTTTTAAGTTTTGTTGCTAATAAGACACTAACTTTAATAACTAATTTATTGTTTAAAGCAAAATTATCCGATATGGAAACATGTTACAAAGCATTTAAACGGGAATTTATAAAAAATATTACCATCAGGTCTAACAGATTTGATTTTGAGCCGGAAATAACCGCAAAAGTCTTAAAACAAAATGTAAGATTTGAAGAGCTTCCGATTACATATAATGGAAGAGCTTTTCATGAAGGGAAGAAAATTTCCTGGATTGACGGGGTACAAGCTATTTGGACTTTAGTTAAATATAGGTTTTCGGACTAATACGAATATCCTTGGCAGTTTTTTGACTTTATAAATCCGCAAAGTATATAATAATGTATAGTAATGATATTAGAACTTAGGGAGTCAATATGAAAAAGGCCGTATTTGTTTTACTACTGTTAACATTAACAGCTGTGCCGGTATTTGCTGCAAAACCCGACCCCGTATCTGCTGATGTTAAATTGCCTGAAAAATATACACAGGAATATATTGATGCGCTAACAGAAGAATATGAGAAAGTTTCCGATGAGCAAATTTTTTATATTGCTCTTGATATGTTGAAAGGAACAACCGGGGATTTTTCAAGAAAAGCTATACTGGGATACAATCTTACTCAAAAACCTGTCAGAATAGAGTTTAAAAATCTTGCCGAACTAAATCAATCTTATGCAAGCTACGATGCAGTCGGCTGGAAGAAAAAAGGCAGACTCTATATTTATATAAATCCAAAGCATAAATCCGCTCCACCGGGAGCTTTAGCCGCTTTATTATCACATGAAGCTCTGCACCAGGACGAATATAATTCATTAAGTGAGGAGACTTATGCCTGGACGATGGAGGCGACTGTCTGGTGCGATATCTTAAGACTTTATCCTGAATCGAATGATATTGAATCGCCGCTGGTAACAAGAGAAAATGTTTTAAAACAACTTTTAGAAAAAGGAAATTATACAAATAAGTACATCAAAAAAACCGTTTATGCGAACGAGGGCTATAAAAACCTTCCGTTGACTTCCCCGGGATATGATTATTAAATTTTAAAACAAATTATAATATATAGTCGGTTAATTTTACTGCGTATTGATTCCTGTTTTGGATTGGTGTTAAATTATCTTATGAAGATAAGAAACATTTTACTGCCATTGCTTTTAATACTTATACTGGTAATATTTAATAAGGTTTTTATGTCAACTTTTACCAGGGCTAATAACTATTTTTCAACTCAAGCTCTATATAATGAAGAAGTTGTTTCTCCCCAAAAGCTTTTTGATAAAACCTGGAAATTGCTTTACAAGGATTATTATGAACCCTCTTTAAATCACCAGGATTGGTACAGATGGAAGGCTCGTTACCATGGCAAATTAAAGACAAAAGATGATGCAAAAGTTGCTATAGATACAATGGTGGCAAGCCTTAATGAGCCTTATACAAAATTTTTATCCGAAAAAGAATATGAGGAATTAACAACCTCTATTACATCAAAAATTTACGGTATTGGTGTAAATATCTATTCAAATTCAGGGAAAGTTGAAGTTTTTAACGTAATTCCGTCTACCCCGGCAGATTTTGCACAGTTAAAACAAGGAGATATAATAACCTCGGTAGACGGCAAAGATACAAGCGGTATGAACATATCAGAAGTGGCCGCCCTGGTAAGAGGTCCTGAAAACAGTGTGGTAGAACTGTCTATTTTGAGAAATGGTAAAAAAATTACTAAAAAAATTAAACGTAAAGAAATAAAAATTAAAAATGTAAAAAGTTCAGTACTTGATAATCACATAGGTTATATTCAAATAATTAGTTTTATGGGAGGTACGACGCCCAATGAGTTTTTAGAGGCCCTTGAAACCACTAAAAATACGGACTCAATAATTATAGATTTAAGGGGGAATACTGGTGGATTGCTTGAAAATGCTGTTTTTATAGCCAATATGTTTATACCCGAAGGAGAAATTGTTGAAATTATATACCGTAACGGCATAAAAAAATCAGTACAGGCAAAGGGAGCAATTCCTGTTTTAAATAAACCTGTTGTAGTACTTGTAAATGGCGCAAGTGCAAGTGCAAGTGAGATTCTGTCCGGAGCACTTAAAGATTATAATAAAGCAACTCTGGTCGGAAAGAAAACTTTTGGAAAAGGGCTTGTGCAGAAAGTTATTCCGCTTCCGAATAAAACCGGGCTTAATGTTACAATTGCGCGCTATTTAACACCTAATGGAAATGATATAAATAAACATGGTATTAAACCTGATGTAGAAATAGGTAATGAATTTGATTTTTATCTTAACAACAGCAAGAAAGATATACAGCTTGACAAAGCAAGAGCTATCTTGAACGACAAGGAATGAATTTTGGTAAGCATTAAGGAAGAGTTATTAAAATTAAAAACCAACAGCCAGTTTCGGGAAATTCCGGGGGTTAGTTATAAAACTGACGGGAAAATTATTGTCGACGGAATTGAATATACGAACTTTGCCTCCAATGATTATCTGGGTATAAGCACCAAACGCAAACTTATAAACGAATTTTTAAACACTAATCGGGATAAACTTTTCTCATCTGCCTCAGCCAGGCTCTTGAGCGGTTCATCATTAGAATTTAAGGAGTTGGAAAACCTCCTTTCCAAATTGTTTGATAAAGAATCTGCCTTAATTTTTAATACCGGATATCAATGTAATTTAGGTGTGATATCGGCTCTTGTAAAAAGAGGGGATGTTGTAATCTCAGATAAGCTTAATCACGCAAGTATCATGGATGGCATGAGACTTGCGGATAGTGAATTTATTCGTTATAAGCACTTCGACTACAATCAGCTTGAAAAGATTCTGCAAACCAGACGAAAAAATTATAATAAAGCTTTAATCGTAACAGAATCCGTTTTTAGCATGGATGGAGATATTGCAAATATTAACAAACTGATTGAACTAAAAAATAAATACAATTGTCTTTTAATGGTTGATGAAGCACATGCATTCTGTGCTTGCGGTGAGAGTTTAACCGGGATTTCAGGCAATAAAGATGTAGACATAATAACCGCGACTTTTGGTAAAGCATTAGGTTCATTTGGGGCGTTTTGTACTGCATCAGGTAATATTATCGATTACTTGATAAACAAATCCCGTCCTTTTATCTTTTCAACATCTATACCGCCGATAAATATTGCTTGGACAAACTGGTTACTAACTCAACGAAAAAATTATATATGCTTAAGAAAAAAAATTTTAGAAGAACTGGTAAATAATGCTCACAGAATAATGCAGGAAAGAGGTCTTATTACACCTTCAAAATCTCAGATTATTCCTATTATTACAGGTACGAATAAAAGAACCCTGGAAATATCAGAAAAACTTAAATCTCAAGGGTATTACATACCGGCAATACGTCCGCCTACGGTTCCGGAAGGTACTTCCAGATTGAGAATTTCATTAACGGCAGATTCTCTAATTGAAGATTTTGAAAAAATCCTTGATCTTGCAGCAGTTTAACTACATACATCAATCCAACCAAGGCTTTCGGAATATTTATATAAATCTTCACATGTTAATTCAATAGCGGAATTGCTGCTTCCGCATGCCGGAAAAATTGTTTTAAAACGTTGTAATGAAATATCTGTATAAACTTTTACGTTATTATTTTCTATACCGAACGGACACACACCGCCAATAGCATGACCGGTGAACTTAATAACTTCTTCTGGAGAAAGCATCCTTGCTTTAGAGTGAAAATGCGCTTTATATTTTTTATTATCAATCCGGACATCACCGGCGCAAACAATGAGAATACAAATTTCATCCAGCTTAAATGATAGTGTTTTTGCAATTCTCGCAGGTTCTGTATTAAGTGCCTTTGCTGCGAGCTCAACAGTTGCGCTGGATACTTCAAATTCCAAAATTTGATTCTGCATATTATATTGTTTAAAATATTCTCTTACTTTATCTATGCTCATACTTATCTTAATCGTAATAACTTTTCTTTTGTTTTTATCCGTACTTCGTTATCTATTTCAAAAATGTCATCAACAGATAATTCAAATACAGGTTTGTGTTCTTCAACCATTTTACATGCGGTGTCAATTATATCAAATAACTTAATCTTTCCGTCCAGAAATGAAAAAACGGCTTCCTCATTCGCTGCATTAAGACAGATAGGCATTGATCCTCCGGTTTTCCCACATTCATAGGCTAATTTAAGGGCTTTAAACTTACTCCAATTCGGAGTTTCAAAATCAAGCCTTGCTATTTCACAGAAGCTGAAGCTCCTTGATTTTATGCCCTCATAACGCGCCGGATATGTAATAGCATACTGTATCGGAATATGCATGCTTGGAATTCCAAGCTGCGCAACTACGCTGCCGTCAATATATTCAATTGCAGAGTGAACTACGCTTTGCGGGTGCACAACCACCTCTATTTTGTCATAATCCATATTAAACAAATGGTGGGCTTCAATAACTTCTAAACCTTTGTTCATAAGGGTAGCACTGTCAACAGTAATTTTTTTACCCATATTCCATCTTGGATGTTGCAGAGTTTCTTCGACTGTCGCATTTTTCATAATATCTATTGTTTTATGCAAAAACGGTCCGCCGGAGGCTGTTATAATTAATTTATCAACCTGGGAAGCATCTTTAATACATTGATGTATAGCACAGTGCTCACTATCTACCGGAATAATATTAGCCTTTTGGGCTTTGGCAAGAGACATAACAATATCCCCTGCCATAACTAAAGTTTCTTTATTTGCAAGCGCAATATCTATTCCGTTATTTATAGCGGTAATAGTAGGCTTTAGACCTATTTTCCCGGAAACAGCAACTAAAATAATATCGTTTTCTTTATTTGAACAAATTTCTTCCAAAGATGTATGTTCAGCACCTTCGACTTCATTAATATTATTGGCACATGCGTATTTTGGACGGAATTTGCGGATTTGTTGATTTAAAAGCTCAGTATTATTACCAGCCGAAAGCGCAATAATCTCAAACCTGTCTGCTAATTTTTCAATAACTTCCAGAGATTGTCTTCCTATTGAACCTGTTGAACCAAGTATACTTATTCTTCTTCTTCTCATAGGTGTATTATATTACAAAAAATCTCTGTGAACATTCAAATAATTAAAGACAAGAATATAAACATGACACGGTTGTATTCTAGGTTTTGCTCTTTACCTGCTTGTTCCCGCTCGAACGTATAGACTTTAAAACTGCTGATAAACAGCAAAATAAAAGAGGTCATAATGACCTCTTTTATTTTGCGCTTGGCGCGATTCGAACGCGCGACCTATCCCTTAAAAGGGGAGTGCTCTACCTGCTGAGCTACAAGCGCATAATTTATCAGATTTACCGTATATACTTCGGCTATTGCAGTCGTGCGACCACAAAAGATATGTTATCAGGAACATATTTTAGTGTCAAGAGATTTGTTTTACTCTTGAAATTTCGCCTATAATAGTTCTGATTTCTTCAGATATATCACTTTGACAAACTATATTATCTCTTACTAATTTCGCAAATTCTGATTTCTTAAATTCATGCAGTCCCTTTGTCTTAAATATTTCTTCTAAGACTTTAGCAGTAGGTAGATTATCAGGTAAATCCATTTCTGTGATTGATAAGAAGTTTTTAAAGAGGGAGTTGACAACTTTTATTATTAAAGATTTGGGAAGTAAATCTTCAAATTCACCACATGATACAAGATGAATCCTGTCAATCGGTCGAAGTTTGGGTTCAATTTGACGAATATTTTCTTCAGCATCTTGATCCAGCAGCACAAAAATAGGAATCTTGAGTTCTTCTGCAAGTTTGTAGTACATTTTAACCACTTGATTTTTCCCACCTGCAGCTATTACCTGTATACCGTTTGCGTAAAAATCATAACCTAAAAACTTTGCAAATGCCGGCAACAATACTTCTTCCGTTATTCCTTCAGCCAGTATAACATTTTCTATTGGAAATTTTAGTAAATGAATCCTTCTGTTCTCTTGTAGATTTTCCGCCGTGTACAAAGTTTTCAACCATTTTAAATTTACGGGGACATTTTGGGGCAATATATTTATCGCCGTTTCGTAATTAATTTTGTTTTTTAACAGTAATTTTGCATTATCGTCATTGACAAAAATACTGTTTTCATATTCCTCAATCTTTTTATTAATAATTAAATTGTCAGGTTTCCCAAGTGTATAATTAAAAATTTCAGAAACTATCTCTGTTATAACAGCATAATCCATTTTTGTTATATCACTTTTTTTAACGGTAGGCTCCAAAAGGTTTGAATGTATTAAATCGCTGAATACTCTTAAATACTTGTCTCCGGTTTTTTTAAATCTGGTTAGTCTGTCTAAAGATATAATTATTTGTTCTTGTGTTAATTTTTTATACTTCATTTGTAAATATTTTATAATTTTTTATAAAATATATCAAATATCTGTATATACACATATTAATAGCTTATGGCTATAGTATATACTATTTATCTACTTGTTTTTGTAAAGTTTTGTAACAAAATACCTCGAAACCTGCAATTAATCAATTTGAATATACTTAATATATATAAGAGTATAAAAAGTATAAGGACTAAGCAAAGCAATGGCATTCTTATTATTACTACAC
>CALUTN010000057.1 GCA_944323665.1 Candidatus Gastranaerophilales bacterium
GCCCAAGTTTCTTATTTTATTTATTTCTTTTAAAAGTTCTGAAAGCATTGGTTTTTTATATAAATCAATTCCATAGCTTGTGCTGTCCTGAGCGACAAGAATAATTTCGGTTACACCTTTTTCAACAAGTTTTTGGGCTTCCGATATTATATCTTCGATTTTTCGTGAACTATAGTTTCCTCTTAGATACGGGATTATGCAATATCCGCACCTATAGCTGCAGCCGTCCGCAATTTTTATATAAGAACTCGCACCCATTGTTATCTGCTGGCGTTTAACATTTTCCGGATAAATATAAACAGGTTTTTCGGAAACATTTTTTATATAATTATTTTTTTCTAACTGTTTTACAACATCAATAATTTTTGTAAAATCTGTAGTTCCAACAACGGCTGAGAGTTGGGGAATTTCTTTTTTTAATTCATCCGGATGTTTTTGTGAAAGACATCCGGTTACTATAACTTTTTTACCTTTTTCAATCATTTCTAAAATAGAATGGATTGATTCTCGTTCTGCATCACAGATAAAAGAACAGCTATTTATTATAACAGTATCTGTTTCATCTTCGTTGAGAGTAATTTCGTAACCATTTTGAGATAAAATCCCCAAAATAAGTTCCGAATCTACTAAATTCTTTGGACAGCCGTGGCTTATTAATGCTATCTTTTTCATAAGTAAATTTTATCATGGAAATCTTTGCTGCTCAATAAATACGATTGATTTACTTTGAAAAAAATTTGTCAATAGAAAAAAGAGGGTTTTTGAAGTAAAGAATTGTAAAAATGAATTTTTCTTAATAGGCATGGGGAGCATGGTCAATTGTAAAATTTTTTTGAAAATTATTTACTTGATAAAAATAATGGAAAGATTATTATAAATACATAGTTGAAAGGAGTGATGGCTAAAAGACTTGGGGAGAAGTCGCAAATCAAAAAATAAACACAAATCAATTTAAAAAATTAAGAGGAGATTTAAAAAAGGTTTTTGGGGTAGGAGATTATTGGGTTAATGGAAAACTTGTCTTATGGCAAGTTTTTTCTTTTTTATTTTCTTTATACAATTAAAAGTCTATTTCCGTTTGCTATTACAGTACAATGTGCATTAAAAAGTCTGCAATGAAATTTCATCGCAGACTTCTTAATAAATTCTTTAAATTAACTATCTTAATTTAACAGTTACTGATTTAGCTTTTTGAGTGTATTCCAATTTGTCTTCTCTGGATAACCAGCCTAAGCCCATTTCAGCAAAATTTTCATTTAAGCTAAGGTCTTTTTTCATTTTGTTGATAGATACTTCACCTTTGTTAGAAAGGTAGTTGTAAATTTGACCTGCTGATTCAATAATTTGTTCTTGAATACCCATTTTAGCTTCTTTAGTTTTTGCCATTTTAAGTCTCCTTGTGTTATGTATGTATCTTGTAATTGATTACCCGTTAATTTTATAAAAAAATTCAATTTTTTGCAAGTATATGAAGCCTTATTTATGATAAAATAGTCTATAAGGAGTATGTTATTAAATTTAATTAAAGTCGAATTTAGAGAAAAATTATTAGTTGAAAAATATTTTGAACTAATAAATTCCGGCGTGAAACCATCTCAGATACTGGTTCTTGTCCAAAACTCAACTCTTAAAAAAAAGTTTAGTGAAAAAATTTTAAAAGAAATAAAATTAGATGCGATTGAAAAGTTAAATATTCACTCATTTTTTTCAATTGTATATAATACACTTGCAGAAAATTGGTGTTTTGTTGAAAATTCTATTCCTTCCAACAAATCTTTTATTCTGCCAAACCTTGTTGGGCTGGAAGTTTCACAGTTTTTACTAAAAGATATTTTAAAAGAAAATGAAGTTAAAGGTTATAATTCTAAAAAATCTCTTCTTCATCAGATTTTTAGAAGATATTCTTTAATTGTTCAAAATAATTTAACAAATGACGAAGTTAAAAAGCGCTCAAAAATTTTGGGAGAATCTTTTGGTGAAGATGCGGAAATAATTATAAAAAAGCTTTTAACTAAAACTCTCAAAGCCAGGAGCCTTGACTATTTGAGACAGACACTCGTTTTTAATTATGTATATAAAAATACCGATTATTTTAAAAACATAAAATATCTTTTAATAGATGATGCCGATGAAATGACTCCGGTATGTTTTGATTTTATATCATATCTTCGTCCGCAATTGCAAGATTGGATGATATGTTTTGATTCTTTAGGCTCCAGCCGCTGCGGGTATTTGAGCGCTGATACTTCTATTGAATACAAACTCGAAAAACTTTTTGGTGAGAAAACTCAAACTTTGGATGAAGATAAAGAGAATCCGAATTTAGAAATAATTTTTTCTAATGTTATAGAAAATAAAAAACAAAGATTGAAAAATTTTACATTAACATCCCTCTCCAAACGCGCGGAGATTCTGGATTTTACGATTTCAAAGATAAAAGAATTATTTAAAAATAATGTAAAAGCATCAGATATTACAATAATTACTCCGCTCCAGGATGACATGTTGAAATTTACTCTTAAAGAAAACCTTAAAACCTGCTCTCCGCTTTTTCTTTCAGGGAGTGAAAAACTTATTGATAATCCTCTGGTTAAAGCAAGTTTAAATATTTTAAAACTTATGCACGGGATTGAAATTTCGCCGATGGATTTGAGGGTTATACTTTCTGATTATGCCGGAATCCCGTTGAAATACTGCGGAAAGATTCTGGAAGCTTATGAAAAAACAAAACGGCTTCCAATGATAGAGGTTGAAAATTATAACGAAAATTATCAGAAATTTTATAATGCATTTGAAGAAATAAAAGATAAGAATATAAAACTCTCACAAAAAGTTTATGAAATGTTTGTAAGGGTAGTTTCTTTTGTAGAAGAAGAGCGGATTAACAAGTTTAACTTTTTTATAAAAGAGTTAAGAGATTTTGAAAAAGTTCTGGGAGATGATATTGTAAAACAAAGAGCGGAAGAGATAATTAATCAGATAGAGAATTCTATTATTGCGGAAAATCCAAGTTCTACACTGGAAATTTTTGAGGATAATCTTGTGGTTGCGACCCCGCAGAAAATCATTGATAACAAAATTTCTTCAAAATACCAATTTTGGCTGGATGTTTCACATTCTGACTGGGTAAAAACCGATACAGGACCTTTGTATAATGCATGGGTGTTTCAGGCGGATTGGAGCAAAGATGAATACACGGTTGAAGATGATATTTTCTTATCCCGCCAAAAAACTGCAAGGATTTTAAGAAAACTTATTCTTTTAAGTAAAGAACATATTTTTGCATGCTCAAGTTTGTTTGACCCTGCAGGTGCCGAGAATCTGGGCGGGATTGAAGAATATCTTGTTCCGGATGAGATGAACAGCGGAGGAATAAAAGATATTCCGAAGATTAATCCAAGAGATGACCAAAAACCCGTTCTTGATTATGAAAAAGGTTCTATGGCAATATCTGCCGTTCCGGGAGCAGGGAAAACAACTATTCTTCTTGCGCTTATTATGAAATTAATCGGGCGCGGGATTAATCCTTCTAATATTTTTGTCCTGACTTATATGGAATCCGCAGCAAGAAATTTTAGAGAACGGATTAAAAATATGTCGCCAGATAGTATTCAGCTTCCTAATATAAGTACGATTCACGGGCTTGCTCTAAGAATAATTAAAGATAATTCCAACCATGAACGCCTCGGGCTGGATTCTGATTTTGAGATTTGTGATGACACCCAGAGGATGAGAATAATAAAAAGTATCACGGGAAAATTTTCAAAATCCGAGCTTGAAGAGTTTGACAGAGCAATTTCTGTTATGAAGCTTCAGGAAGGGAATATAGATACTCCTTCAACTGATAAAAAGATAGAAAAATTTAAATCTTTTTATAAAGAATATCAATACAAACTTTCGGAAGCCAATTTGATAGACTATGATGATATTTTGCTTTTATCTGTAAAACTCCTTGAACAAAATCCAGATGTACTTAAGTACTATCAAGAAATTTGTGAATATATTATAGAAGATGAGGCACAGGATTCCTCGGGCATCCAGCAGCGCTTAATTGCACTTTTGAGCGGGAAGCACAAAAACCTAATCCGATGCGGAGATATAAATCAGGCTATTACTACAACTTTTTCTAACGCAGATGTTGAAGGGTTTAGAAATTTTATCCAAAATTCAGATAAACTTGTTGAGATGAACCATTCTCAAAGATGTGCGCAAGATGTTATGACCTTAGCCAATAAAACCGTCCTCTGGGGCGACAGCATTCTTCCAAAAGCTTTTTATAAAAGCATGATGGAAGGGGTTGAAGGTAAAAATCCCGTACAGGAAAATGCAGTTTTTTCTAAAGTTTTTGATAAATCTTTTGAAGAAAAGAATTTTATACTTAAAGAGATTAAAAATATTCTGACATTCAACAAAGATGCAACAATCGGTATTCTCTTAAGAAACAACTTTCAGGTCGCAAACTGGACGGTATTTATTAATGATGCAGGATTTAAGAGTATTACAAGAAGCGAATCTCTCGGACAAAAGGGAGTTTTCAATACAATATTTTCTATTCTAAAATTTATTAAGAATCCTTTTGATAATGAAGAGGTTGTATCAGTCTACGAAAAACTAAGCGAGCTTGGATTCTACAAACCCCGGCTCCAGCTTGAGATTAGAAATTCCGCAGAACCTTTTATAACCAAAAACGGAGATAAGATTGAATCTCAGGATCTGGCGCAGTTTTTGTGGGATATGCAATACTGGCTTAATTCTTCTACCCTTCCTCTTGAAGAGCTGGTCATAAAAATAGGACTTTTTTATTACACAAGCGATATAGAAAAATCAAATGTTTATCTGATTGCAACCCTTGTTCGCAAACTCAACTCATCTAACAGTTTTGAGCGCACATTAGAGAGACTTGACGATTTATCCAAACGTCCGTCTTTGAGCGGGTTTAAATTCTTCTCGGAAGAAGAGGACTCTTCTGCTGTTAAAGGAAAAGTACAAATCATGACTCTTCATAAATCAAAAGGAGATGAGTTTGAATACGTATTTATTCCCGAACTTACCGAAAAAGCTCTCTCAATAGATGTCGGCAAAGCTTCTGTTAAAGCTTCAACCTCATTTATGGAAGAAGTGAGAGGATTTAATCCAAAATATAAAATTAAATCAGAGCATGCTCTAAAAGAATTTTCTGCAGAAGAGTCTTTGAGGTTATTTTATGTTGCTATAACGAGAGCCAAAAAGAAACTATATATAACAACTTCTTTAAAAACAAAATCTTTTGGACGAGAAGTCAGCCAAGAACCAAATACTGTATTTGAAACCCTCAATCTTATCTGAGTCAGATTTCTATATCTCCTTGACGATAGATTACGGGAGTTTCTCCGTTAAAACCTACAACAGTTGATGCTCTCCCTCTTGCTTGAAAACCGTAATCCGGAATAACAAAATCAACCTTATCTCCTATATATTTTACGGCTTCTTCATAAGTAAGGGCCGGGGGCTCTCCTGAAATGTTTGCACTGGTTGTAGCGAGAACCCTTCCTTCTATTCCTCTGCATATCTCCGCGAATACTTCATTATCCGGAACCCGTATTCCGACTGTCGGAAGGTTTGACGTTATATAATTAGGTGTTTTGGAGGATTTGTCAAGTACAATAGTTAGTGCTCCGGGGAAATATTTCTTTATTAGTTTTTGACCTTCTTTAGGTATAGGTTTTAGATAGTCAAAAAGATTATAAACCTCGTCCGACATCAATATAAGGGGTTTTGCAGCTTCTCTGTGTTTAATTTCATAAATTCTTTTGACAGCTTTTTCACTGGAAGGCAGACAGCCTAATCCCCAGACGGTGTCTGTTACGTAAGATATAACTCCGTCATTAGTTAATATTTCATTAATCTTTTTAATATTTTTGATTTTTTCCATACATCTTTCTTTCAAGTAAAGAGACGGGTTTTGCCCGTCTCTTTCATTTTTTGCGGAGAAATTAAATTCGAAAGTTTTATTTTCTCCTTACACTTTAAGTGTTACTTAATATTAGAATATGTCCAAGCATCAAAAGTAGGAGTTTCAGTAATATTCATTTCTTTCCTTTTTTCTCCTGCCGAACAGTCATCATGGGCTATAGGAGCATATAACCTGTTATAGTACTCTATAACCATTCTGTCTGAATTGAAGTAAGCCTCAGAAGTTCTGATTGCTTGTCTCATCAATCTGGCCCATTCTTGCTTGTTATTATAATAAGTAGGAATAATCTGATTTTCAATAATTTCCATCAGACATTCATGGTCTTTCCAGTGTCTTTCTTCCCAAGGCATTTCATCATCAAGACCCGGATATTCAACAGTATAACCGTTAATACCGTTAAATGTACCTTCAACAGCCCATCCGTCATAGATAGAAAGATGAATTGCACCGTTAGCATTAGCGGACATACCTGAAGTACCGGAAGCTTCAAACGGTCTGAGCGGAGTGTTTAACCATACATCGGTACCACGTTTGAGCATACCTGACAGTTGTAATTCATAGCCTGGAAGAACAACAACATTTTTCAACGTATGTGAACGGTTAAGAAGTTTGTTGAACATTTCCTTACCCATAACATCATCCGGATGGAATTTTCCTGCAAAAATAATCTGAACTTTGTTTTCTTCCAAAAGCTTGTTAATTCTGTCTTTATCCATCAAAATTAACCATGCACGTTTATAATCAGCAAATCTTCTTGCCCAGGTAATAGTTAATACATCAGGATCAAATCTCTTACCTGCAACATTTGCTACATATTTGAAGAGTTCTTCTTTCATTTCTCTTTTAGCTGCTAAAAGCTGATCTAAAGTTTTATCTCCATGCATTCTCTGGTCTTGCCAATAGTGAAGGTTTACAGCATTTGTGATAGCTCTAATCGGGCATCTGCCTTCAACCCATTCCCACATTTTGTTTGCTACAAGACCATGGAGCTGTGATACAGCATTTGCAATTCTTGACATTCTGAGAGCAGCAACCGTTAATGAGAAGTTTTCACCACCGAGCTGAATGGCTGTTTCGCGGGAAGCTCCTGCAAAGAAACCGCCTTCAAGCAGGGTATCTACCCAGTGAACTTCGTTACCTGCCGCAACCGGAGTGTGAGTTGTAAATACTGTTCTTTTCTTAACCTCTTCCAGGTTGCCGTTATATTGTCTCAAAAGCTCAAAGGCAGCAGGCAATGCATGTCCTTCATTCATATGAACAACATCAAAGTTGTATCCCGCAGCTTGAAGTACTCTTATACCGGCAACACCAAGAACTGTTTCCTGAGCGATTCTTATTTTTTCATTTCCGTCATAAAGCTTGTGTGAAATACTTTTTGCCCAATCACTGTTGCCATCGATATCGGTTGTTAACAGATAAACAGGACAAGTGCCGAATAATTCAGGCTCAACTCTGAAAGCTTTGACTTTGACCTTTTCACCGAAAGTATCTACGTCAACTACAATGCCGGTGTCTGTTAAATAATCATAATATTTTCTGATGTAAGCTACTTCTACATTCCCTGAATGGTCGATTCTCTGGTCATAATAACCGTATGACCACAACATAGTTACACCAACCATAGGCATTTGCAGATAGCCTGCTGATAACATGTGTGAACCAGCTAAAAATCCTAAACCTCCGGAGTATGTACTCAGGGATTGATCCATTGCTATTTCCATTGAGAAATAAGCTACATTTGGTAACGTCATAATTTTAACCTTTTTTTTGTGTACTACTAAAGGACTATAAAGCCCCCTTTAACTTATATCAATAAAATAACACATAATCAATATTTTTGTTAAATAATTAATTGTAAAAAGCAAGCATAAAGGCTGAAACCCGCTCACTGCAACAAGCTTGCAAATGTAAAGAAATGTTACGAACTAATACTTTAGTATTAGTTCATTATAATTATAATTTTTTCATGACTTTTGTGAATAAATTCTTATAAAAATATCATATATTTGTATGATTTTTCTTTAAATAGTTAAAAAAAAATTATAAAAATCCGATATAACTAAAGGAAGGATGGTTAGAAATTGTTTAATACAATGAATACAATACGCCCAAGACCCTATCCTCAACGGGGAACAGGCAATTATAACGCAGGCAGTGATGGTGCTGATAAGGACGGACACAATAATAACGGTCAAGATCCCCGTGAACAGCAGCATCAAGTTGTTGCTCGCGGCCGCGCTGAAGATGTTCAGCAAATACCACAGACTCTGATGCGTTCTGCGGCATATTCTCCGGCGTCTAATCCATATCCGCAAACTTATGCCGTACATACTCCGCCAAATATCAGATATAATGGCACGATGAGTCCCCATCAAATAAATCCCCAACAATATCAAGCAATGCAAGCAGGTTATCATCCTGTTATGCAACAGGCACCGCAGGCACAGCAGACAGTCTCTGAACGTCCACGTCAAAGAAGTAATAAGATTAATATTGCACAGATTCTTAAGGATTTTAGAAATACAATAAAGGCAATTGCTACACCGGAGGATATTGAAACACAGGTAAATCAATATTTAGTAACTGTTGAAGAACAGGTTAGAAGTTCTAAACCGCAGGTTAATCTGATTCAGAGCAATCTTAAGATTGCGGCATCACTTTTAGACAGGTATATTTCAGAAACCTTAAATAAAGACTCAAAAGTTGTACAAAACTGGTTGGATGCACTTTTCCTTCAAAGAATAAATTACAGCTATGATGATAATGAAATTAATCCTAATTTTCTTGTTAAATTTCCGGATTCTGCTCCTAAGGCAAAACCGGAACCAGAAGCTGATACTGAGGTAAAAGCTTCTTTGACCGGAGATTCACAGACTGAAAATATGGAACTTCCGCAGGAAGAAGGGGTTATTGAAATTGAAGAATATGTTCCGGAAACCGATTTAGAAGAAGAATTTACGGCAGCTCAACAAAAAATAGCTTCCAAACCTAGTATAACTGCAGTGCCTCAGGATACAAGATTAAAATCCTTATTTATGGAGGCTAAAAAGCATGCTTTTTCTAATAATCCGCAAAAAGCAATGGCTATTTTTAAAGAAGCTTTTAATCGAGCAGGTGAATTAAAAGACACGGAAACCCAATCCAGAATTTGTCTGGAAATCGGTAAAATCTACGATGATAATGATTTTGTAGTTCAAGCATTGAACAGTTACAATAAATCGCTTCAATACACCACGGATACTAATGTAAAATCAAGAGCACATTATTCAATGGCTCAAATTTATGATGATGTTAATCAAGTTGAGCCGGCATTAAATCATTATCTGACTTCAATATCTTATGCCGGAAAATCTGATGATTTGATTGGTCAGTCTGATTCTTTAACCAGAGTCGGAAATATTTTTACAGATAAATACGATGAAGGAGCTTTTGAATATTATGATATTGCCCGTAGACTCGTTGAGCAGACGGCAGATGATAATATGAAAGGTTATGTTTTATCAAATACTGCTGATGCTTGTGTACAATTTAAGAAGAATGATAAGGCTTTAAAATACTATGCCGAGGCGGTAAAAAACTATGAAAAAACAAATTCTGCTGAAGAAATTGCCCAAAACTATAAATCTGCAGCGGAATTAATGATAGCTTTTGAGTGTCCTAATAAAGCCAGAGCATTATTAAAAAAAGCTTTAATTAATGCGGTAAAAACGCAGAATGAAGATTTGATTTCAGAAATAAACCTTCTTTTGACAGGTCTTGACCGGATTTGAACTTTTTAAGTTTTAATCTTTACTTTCATTTTGGTTAGTAAAATTTCCCTTAAAAATATTTACCCCCAAAAGTAAATGCCGATGGCCGGGGCTCTTGCTCACTCGCGTTGAACGGCAATTCCGTGTTTTGCTTAAGTGATTTCATCACTACGCAAAAGCACTCCAGCCTCCGCTCGTTCGCGCTCGAACCGAAAAGGGTTAGACTCCTGCATATAGCAAATAAAAAATACCTGAAATTCAGGTATTTTTTATTTGCCGATGGCCGGGGTCGAACCGGCACGTAGTTGCCTACACCAGATTTTGAGTCTGGCACGTCTACCAATTCCATCACATCGGCATATTTA
>CALUTN010000058.1 GCA_944323665.1 Candidatus Gastranaerophilales bacterium
CAATTTGCCAATTATTGCTAAATTCTTTACTGCCTTGTTCGTTCAACTCTACTATAGATACTTCAAGCAACGCCTGCGGCTGTTTAATATCATTCTCTTTTATAAAGTTTTCAATCATCCTTACTTGAGCCTCAGAACCACCCATAAGAGTAATCGTACCTCTTTGAGGATAGTACGAAATTGATAAATTTTGTACCGAAAAAGGTGTCAGAGTCTCACTTGAAAGTGACGGAGTAACCGAACAAGCCACAATGCCTTCACCTAACTTAAGTTCTGAGCTGTTCGAACTGGAGGTTGAAGCTGCTCCGCCAGTCACAACACCTGCAGCACCGCCGGTTACAGCACCGGAACCCGATGAACCTTCGGTAGACATTCCGGATTCAGAGCTACTGTCATTTGAGCCCCGGGACGGCAAAAGCATTTTACAAATCATATTAGCCATTTCTGCCGGAGTTGTATGATTTACGGCAAAAGTCTTAGAGACAGGCTCCCTGTCAAACTGTGCAATAACCTTCTCTATAATCGGCACATCACTGGGCATTCCAAAAACAATCAGCTCGTTAGTGGCAGAATTGACCGTTGCGGCATCAGAACCTGACATGCCGGGTTTCTGCATTGAAAAAACATTTACGTTAAGAAAATTTGCTATCTTACTGGCATCCACATAATTTACAGGGAATACCATCATCTCTTGTTTTGAATATATGGCGTTATCAGGACTGCTCTTTGCTATAACAATGAGCGTGTTTGCCTCTTTATAGAAATTCAAACCTGCCACTTGCAAGAGCAATGCAAATGCTTCATTTATTGGTGTATTAACTAAATCTAATGTCACATTGCCTGTAACCGATGAGTGAAATACTATATTCAGACCGGCTTTGTCAGCAAACATTCTCAAAACCTGCTTCACATCCGAATCACGCAAACTCAATGTTATAAGATCATTGTTATCTGTCAGATGCACATCACCCGACAAGACCATAGAAGATTTTGATATCGAAGAATCATAGGCAGGAAGCGCTAAAGTTGAAGGCGCCGTAAACGCTATTAATAACGCAATCGACAAAACTCTTTTTATAGTACTATGGCTCATTATTTTTTACCTCCGAATTTATTATTCAAATTTGAAACATCATTATATTTAACGGTTCCTTCCGTAAGAATCTCGCCGATACCGGCTTTATAAGTATTACTACCGAGCTTAACAGTAACACTGTCAGGCATAATACTTATGACTTTGTAGTTATTTACAGTATCACCTTTTTTAACCAGGTAGTCGTTACCCTCAATATTCAGTATTGCAGAAGGGCTGTATTTATCATACAAAATTCCCGACACTGTTGTATCCATAACTCTCGCCGCATCGGAATTTACAGAAACAACTTCCGGAGGCTCAACCAATTCAAACTTGGGCACGTCAACCGGCACCTTCTTACCGCTTATATCACGATACGGCAGAAACGGATCGGCCTTTGTAACCCCCGACGGAATTGCTATTAAATCCTTTTTAACCGCTGCTGCAGCCTGGGGAATAACCGTAAGCTGAACATCTCCTGAAGCTACGGGTTCAACAGCCTTAAGCCCGCTCATAATGAAATACCCGCCAACTAAAACAGGTATTATAACAGCGAGAACACCCGGTAAAAAGTTTTTCTTTTTACAGGCAGTTTCTTTCAGTTCCGGACATAGCAGGAACTCTTCCGCAGCGGGTTGTACCGCCACAGATACATCCTTCAGTTTTTTCTTCATATAATTGCGCATTTTCATCGTATACTTCTAACTACTTTTTTCTCTATCCTATCTAAACAATACAATATTTGTATCGAAATAAAATCGTATGTTTAAACTATTTAGCTCTGATTCTTTTTCTGATTTTAATACTCTTCCAAAATAATGTACAAAAACCTATAATAATCATATCATATTTTAATAATAAGGCAACTATCAATTATTTGTAAAATTTTGTAACGCTATTCTTTTCTGAAAGGAACATAGGCATAGGCATTTATACTTAAAGAACCATAGATAATTTTAACTGTTGAATCAGTGCAAGGCAGGAGTTTTACAAAGTTTACCGTTTCTTCGCCAAAATCATTTACTGTTTCTAACGCCGGAACCTTGCCTTTCAAATACTGAGATTGATAGAACAGGAGATAGACTTTTTTCCCTTCTTTTTGCGCCATTACATTATAATAGCCCTTTTCTAAAGTTCCGTCTCCAATCTTAAGATTCACCGGAATATTAAGAAGCTGACCATTATCATCTTCATCAAATATGGAAAATTCCTTAATTTCGTCATCAGGATTTAGTCCTTCGTGCAAGCTGGTTCCGCCACCGCTTATTTTTTTAATTAGTTTTTTTCTGTCCTTTTCTTCTTTTTTCTTTTGATTAGTTTGAAGCGCATCCATTACTTCTTCAAACTCTTTGTTTGTTACGGATTCCTGACCGTCCCATGCCCTGTCAATATTGCCAAAATCCTCAAATTCAGCTGCACTTAGGCCGCAGACAGTTAACAAAAAAAATAACATTGCTAATAACAACATTTTTTGTTTCATACCATATAATATATAACTATTTTCATCAAAAAGTAAATACTACTTATATTGAACATTTTACTTTTTTGTCTAATAATGTATAATATAGTTGTATTCAGAAGAGAGGACACGGATGCTCGATAATGTCATAATAATTTTTGCAGCCTGCATACTAGCCGTAATCATAATCTTTCTGTTATATATTATTGTCATGTTTCAAGGCATTAAAAATTCAAAGGGTAATGATTTGCAGATTACTACTAAAAACATTCTTGAACAGGTCGAAATTTTATATAACAAAGGCGAGTATACCCTTGTAGAGCTCCTGGCAGCAAAATATCTTGACAGAGTTCCAAATCACAAAGATGTCAGGCAGTATTTAGCAAAAGCATACTACCAAAATCAGAAATATAATAATGCCATAAAACAATGTTCAATTATCCTAAAAAAAGACCCCAATAACATCAACACTAAAAAACTTCTCGGAGACTGCTTTTACAAAAAGCAGTTGTATTCAAAGGCAATTAAAGAATATGAAGAAATTTTTGATTACAAAAATACTGATAAAGAATTGGTAAGCAATCTTGCAGAACTATACAGGATTACTAAACAGTTGTACGCAGCTATATCTGTTTATAATATTCTTGCCGGTTTAATGGATAAAAAAGAAGATATTGCAAAAATACAACTTATACTTGCCGCACTCAACGAAGAAGTTCAGGATTACCCTGCAGCGTTTGATGCGTATAAAGCCAGGCTGAATATTTTTCCTACGGATATTGCCACCAACAGGAAACTCATAGAATTATATATTAAAATAAATAACTATCCTAAAGCAATTGAAACTCTTCTTTTTCTGCTGTCAGTCACCAACGACCAGAAAGTTATCATCTGGGTCTATGAAACTCTTGTCAATTTATATGTAGAAACTGAAGAATATGAAAAAGCTATTGAATATTCTAACCGACTTCTTAATACACAGTATCCTGATAAGTTTAAAGTCAGAAATGATATAGCTTTATATAACCTTAAGCTGAAAAACTATCAAGCTGGAATTAATCTTCTTGAAGATCTGGTTATGATGTCTCAAAACGGATATGAAGTAACTGTGGAACTTGCAGAAGCTTATATTCAATGTAAAGAATATCAAAAAGCTCTTGACAAATATTTAGCCCTGTTGGATAAAGCCACACAAAAAGAAGCAAAGGATGTAAGAAAATTAATATGCCGGCTTTATATCATGTGGGCTGCTGATACAGCAGTTAAAAGTGATTATGATAAAGCTTTTGAATATCTTGAAACAGCAATGCAGTACGATAACTCAAATCCGGAAGTATATTATAATATCGCTCTTAATAACATGAATATTAAGAACTATCCGGTCGCTGTCGAATACCTGCATAAAGCCCTTGATTATGATAAAACCAAATCCAATTACACTAAATATCTTCTTTCTTTATCGGAAGCTCATAATGCCCTCGGAAACTTCTTTGAGGAAAAGAAAGCTTTATCGGATTTGCTTAAAATTGACGGACAAAATCCTATGGGGTTATATCGTTCCGGACTTTTACACGTATCCCAGCATGATACTAAGGAAGCTGAAGAGTGTTTCCAAAAAGCACTTCAATACGACCCGAATTTACTAAGAGCCAAATATAATTTAGCCTTGATTTATGAAAGTAATAACAGGGATAAGGCAAAAGAACTGTATATGGAAATTCTTGAGCAGGAGCCTGATTTTGAAGAAGCAAAACGTGCGCTGGCAGAACTTGCCTCTTCTGATTATTACTAAACTTCTTCCGGGATAAAGATTACCGTATCTGCAAGGTAACTCCTTGCATCTTCAATACTGGAAAACCTCGGAACAATTCTCTGGTAATCTTGTACAACAGAAATTATATCATCTGTTGACATTTTTATCATTCGTCTTGAACCGGTTTGAGATTCTATTATTCTTGCCATACTTTCACCTCTTCATCAAAAAAAGTATCGGCATAAACAATCTCAAACTTTAGAGAAATCAACCTCTTAAGTTAGATAAAACTGTTCAAATTTGAAATTATTCCAGAATTTGTGCACCTTGAGGTTCTACTTTAAGAGTTTTTATATCAACCTTAATATTTTGAGCACCCCAAATATCTCTTACTGTTGATTTGATTTTATCTAAATCGTATTTATAAGATATAACAAGCATAGAGGGACCTGCACCCGAAAGGACACAACCGAGAACACCGTCCTCATGTTTAAATGCATCCATTATTTCTTTCATACCGGGCACAAGTTTTTCCCTGTACGGCTGATGCAGTCTATCTTTCAATGCCAACCTCATAAGCTTATCATCATTTGTACTGACGGCCGTAATAAGCATTGCCAAATGTTTTGCATTAAACACCGCATCTTCCATCGGAACTTCTTTAGGGAGTACCGAACGTGCAATGTTTGTAGAAAGTTCAAAATCCGGTATACAAACTGTTATATCCCATTCATCCGGCCAATCTAGTCTGCGGTATGTAATTGAGCCATCCTCTTCTTGTGATGACAAGACAAATCCGCCTAAGATTGCCGGAGCCACATTATCCGGATGCCCTTCAACCTCTGTTGCAATCGAAAGCAGTGCAGTTTCGTCAGCTGGTGAACCCAAAAGTTTATTTGCAGCAATAAGTCCACCTACAACAACTGCCGCAGAACTCCCTAGACCCCGTGTAATAGGTATTTGAGACTGTATGTTAATTCTGAGTTCAGATGGCTCCTGTCCGATTGAATTATAAAGCATCTCAACAGCTTTATACACAATGCTGTTTTCGTCTTTTGGTATATTATCAAAAATCATTTCATCGACAACACTCTCATCTTCCGACATCAAATTTATTTCAATACCGGTGCCGGGTAAAACGGTCTCCTCTATTGTCACAGTATTGTAAATAGGAAGAGCTAACCCGAGGCAGTCAAAACCGGGTCCTATATTTGCGGTTGTCGCAGGTACTTTTACACTAACTTTCATTTTAATTGTTTTCTCCTAACAAAACATAATGGGATTATACAATAAAGAGATTTAAAAAAACAATCCTGCAGAAATAAATATTATAACTGTAATAAGAGGCAAATACAGAGGAAATAAGGTTATAGTGTTTAATTAAGTTTTGTAAATAATCTTCAAAAACAACAAATTTTAAAGCAATTTTCCAGAAAAATATTACTTATTATACATAGAAGTAGTAGTGGAGTGTTGTTATGACATATTCTTATTCTGTAATAAATCCAGCCGGATACCAAGATGTCAGCAAAGCCAGACAAACATCACCTTTACCGGCTGCAGCCGGCGGTCTGATTGCCGGAGGCTCAATAGGTGCTTTTGCTGCTCTAAAGAAAAATAATATTACTGATAAACTCGGCATCAAAGACTCATTCACTCAAAAGGTACAAGAAAACTTGCTCAAAGAAGCCGGAGAGTCTTCTCAAAATGCCCATAAACAGACTCTTGAAATAATCCGAAAAATAAATAAAATTAAAACCCCGGAAGATCTCAGGACCCTTTTTGAATCAAATAAAGATGCCGCAAAAAAATTGTGCGAACAACTAAAGCAAACTCCGGACGAATTTTTAAGGACAATTACCTCTGACAATCTGAAAAAAAATAAAGAAACCATTAAACACTGGTTTGAAGCTGAACACAATAATCAATTTCAAGCCCTCAAGAACAAAATTCAATTCTGCTGGGATAAAGAAAGTAAGAAATTTGTAAAAAGTGAAACCGTAAAACAAAACATTTATGATGCTATAATAAAAACTCAGAAATATCTTAAAAAGACTTCGATTTTAAAATACGCCTCAATTGGAGGTGTTTTAGGTGCAGCTTTGGGATTTATCTTAAATAAACTTACCCGATAAAATTAACCAAAATAAAATATTAGATGTATAATTAGATTATGAATTATCCGCAAATCGAACGTCTAATAGGAATAGTTGCAACTCTAAGAGGAGAAAACGGCTGTAAATGGGATAGGGAACAAACCCATAAATCGCTTCGTCCTAATATGATTGAAGAAGCTTATGAAGCTATAGATGCAATAGACGACAACAATATATCCAATCTTCGCGAAGAGCTTGGAGATGTGCTTTTACAAGTTGTACTCCATGCCCAAATCGCCAAAGACAATGGAGAATTTGATATTGAGGATGTTGCCAAAGAACTTTCTGATAAACTTGTACACAGACATCCGCATGTTTTCGGAAGTACAAAAGTATCTTCAACACAAGAAATTCTGGATAATTGGGATAAATTAAAAAAAGAAGAAAAAACTTACAGAAAGTCCATTCTTGATGGTATTTCCAAATCTCAATCAGCACTTATGTCCGCCCAGAAAATCAGCAAAAAAGTTGTCAGAGCCGGTTTTGAATGGGATTCTGTTGAAAGCCTGAAAGACTGTATAAAATCTGAATACAAAGAGTTTGAAGAAGCAGTTAAATCAGGGGATAAAGAACTTATGGAAGACGAAATGGGCGACATTTTCTTTGCCACCGTCAACCTTGCAAGATGGTATAAAATTGATGCCGAACAGGCTCTTTTAAGAGCAAATAAGAAATTCACAAAACGTTTCCGTAAAATGGAAGAAATTGCGCAAAAACCATTGGAAGAATACTCATATGATGAATTTAACGATTTATGGAAACAAGCTAAACTGCTTGTATAAAAAAGGAGAGTTGTAATGAAAAAAATTTTTGCAGCATTTGCCGCCCTAATCTGTATCTGTTCTGTCACAGCAGCAGAAGAGTTTTCAGAGGTTTGCGCTTGCCACATTCTTGTACCGACAGAATTGGAGGCAATCAAAATAAGAAGCCAAATAAAATCTTTTGAAGACTTCCAAAACTATGCGAGCCGCTATTCGACCTGCCCTTCCAGAAGAAACGGTGGTGATTTAGGTTGTTTTAAAAGAGGACAAATGGTTAAACCGTTTGAAGAAGCCGCTTTTAACGGAACTGTCGGAGAAGTTTCCGACCCGGTAAAAACTCAGTTTGGATATCACCTCCTATGGGTGACAGAGAAACGTTAGACTTTGATTTTTATAAACAATCATGATATTTTATATATGAGGATTATGAAAGGGAGATTAAAAATGAAAAAGGTTTTATCATCATTGTTAGTTTTAATGTTCTTATCAGCAGCAGCACCTGTATTTGCAGGCGGAACTCAGGGAACACCTGGAGAAATCTCCGGTAAATCAGTTGGCGCAGCAGCCTTGTCACTTATTATATGGCCGGGTTTAGGACAGTTAATTAATGATAACCCTGTTGACAAGAACGTTACTCACGCAATTCTGGGTTTGACAGGTATTTTTAGAATATGGTCATGCTACGATGCGCTCGTAGACAGAACCGGCGGTGTATGGCATAACAGAATTTAGTTATTCCAAGAACTATTTATAAACCGGGGCGGAACGCTTAAGCGTTCCGCCCCGGTTATTTATATCAACTTGTTTTACAATTTGTTAAAATTTCAATATATTTTTTGATTCTTTGTAATTTATATAATATAATCTCATGCAAGTATATGGAAAAGTTTGCTACAAAATTTTTGCTGGGTTTATTTTTTATCTACAGTGCTTTCTTTTTTATAGGAAGTACTCTTGCTCCGGTTTTAGCGCATTTTCGTTTTTATGAAATTTCTGCAATCTTAACATCAACATATATGTTTTCATGCCATCAGCAGCCGGACAGGTCTTTTTGGATTTTAGGTTATCCTGCTGCATTATGTGCCAGATGTACCGGATTTTATCTTGGAGTTATGGCAGCATCAGCTGTTAGATTTTTCAAAGCACTCCGGCTTAATTTCCGGATTTATATAATATTACTTGTCTTAATAACAACCGATATTGTGTTAAATCTTATTCTACATACTAATACCGGGAATATCACAAGATTTTTTACCGGATTAAGTATGGGATTTTTATTCATACAGTTATTATGTTTTATAGCAAATTACATTTTAAATAAAAAGGAGAAGCATTTATGATTCTAAAAAAGACAATTGCAGGATTTCTTTTATTTACCATTTATTCAATGTTCACATCGCCGCTAGCATCAAGTGTTTGCGCTAATGAAGAACAAGAAAGTTTATACAGTTTTTTAAAAAGCACAGACAAAATTGAGGCTTCTTATACATATCCATCCATGGTCTTAGCAGCTGCAGGAAATGGCAAATCGGTATTAGCCGCACATACTCCGATAATGATACGCTGCGAAGAAGAAATAACAACAAGAGATTTAGTAAGCGGAAGCAATGTCAACTTCTCTGTTGTGGGAGATATTAAAGACAGTAACGGCAACATTTTAATTAAATCCGGAACCCCTGTTACAGCAACAATCAGCTTTTCAAAATCCAAAGGAATGATAGGTAAATCCGGAGAACTTACCGTTACAGATTTCCACACTACTGCAATAGACAGAACTTATGTCCCGCTTTCCGGCTCTGTATCTGCAAGACCGGATGATAAAATGACTTTATCTATTGTCTTGAGTGTTCTTATCTGTCCGCTCTTCCTTTTAATGAAAGGAGAAGAAGCACAGCTTCCTGTCGGGGCAACCAAAACAGCTTACACAATAACAGATTTATATATCAAACCTGAAAGATTATAATTATAGGAATGAATCGGCGCGGGTGGACTGGTCCACCCGCGCCGATTTGTAAATCTAAAATCTATTATCTTCTATCTTCTGCCATGTCTTGGAGAAAAATCTCTTCTGTTTCTGTCCGGAGCTTTTCTAAAATTATCTTTGTGTGTTCTGTGATTCTTTCTCATATCCGGTCTGCGGTCATTTCTTTGATTCTTTATGTCCGGTCTTTGGTGTCTTTTAGACTGAAGCTGTTTTTTGTTGTCATTCTTCTTCTTAATAAATTTTTGATGTTTTTTATTGATTTTCTTTTTAAATTGAGCTTTTTGTCCCGGTTTATTCGGATGTTTAACAACCCTGTGCTGCGCCGGACCTTGTCTATGATGAGGTGCCGCAAAACATTCCGCATTAAACCCAATTCCTGTCAACATTGCTCCTGCAACTAATAGTGATAAAACTTTCTTGTTCATAATTCTAAATCCTCTATTCTTATAATCCTACTACTAAATGCGCGCTATGTTTGTATAACGATACAAGGAAAAGAATTGTTCATTTTTGTTATTCAAATGTTTTCATTTTGACATCTTAGTAAATCAGACTGACTGCATAACTAACTTGATTCTCTTATGCCGTCCAACCGAAAACCGCTCGAACCCTTTAAATGCTTCGCATTGGGGTTCTCGTCCCTTCCACGAATAAAAGAGGCTCACTAACGTGAGCCTCTTTTATTCTGGGTGTGGTGGGACTCTCTTGACCTGTTCGCGTTAAACGTGTCTACGGATTTTGCTTCAAAGAATTTTATTCTTTTCGCAAAACTCCTTCGCACTCTGCTCACAGGTCGCTCGAACCCTTTAAATGCTTCGCATTGGGGTTCTCGTCCCTTCCACGAATAAAAGAGGCTCACTAACGTGAGCCT
>CALUTN010000059.1 GCA_944323665.1 Candidatus Gastranaerophilales bacterium
CAGAAGAGCGGACGGTGCAGATTCCAGAATGGATGCCATTATTTGCTCTGTGCCGACTATTTCATAGCCGGCTGCGGATACTTTTGATACAGCTCTGGCAAAAACATCGGTTAATTCCTTGCCTTCATAAATGGATTCAAAGTTGTTGTTTTTTTCTTCGTCTTCCTCTGCTTCCGGATGTTCAAGCCGTTTGATTTTCTTTTGGACGAGTTTTGTTAAAATTTCTCTTGCATTGTAAGTGTCAAATTTAAAATGCTCAAGTATTGCCTGAATATTGGAATTTTTTTCTGTAATAATTATTAGAAATAAATGCTCAAACAGAATATTTGTATTTCCGGATTTTGAAGCTAAATCCAGAGTTCGTTTTAATAATTCTTTATAGCTGCGGCTAAACGGGATATTTTCAACTTGTTTGGAGGCTTTAGGCGAGTATTTTAAAACTTCTTCTTCCATCGTCTCCCCGTTAATTCCATACATTCTGAACAGCTTCAAAGATACGCCTTTGGCTTCTTTTACAAGGGCAAGTAAAAGATGTTCCGGGAAAACTTCCGGACTTTTTAATTCTTTTGCGAGCCGTTGGGACTCGCTTACTGCATTAACAGCTTTCTCCGTAAAACGTTCAAACAAAATTATTCCTCGTTTTCTTCTTCATCATCTTCTAATGATTGTATATATTCGCATACTCTCTGGAATTCTTCATCATCGTCTATATTTTGGAAATACCCGTCTTCGCCTTCCTCAATATATTCCATAACAATAACTTCCGCATCATCATCTTCTTCGCTTTCGCTTAAAGGAAGAAGCAGTGCGTAAGTTTTGTCGTCCATATCTATTACGTCATAGATTTCACATCTGGTGACATTTCCTTCTTCATCAAGTATTTCTACATAGTTTTGTTCTTCGTCTGCCATAATCTCACTTTCCTAAATATTGTTCAAGTATAACACAAGCGCTTTCCATATCCACAAGACCTTTATTTTTTCTGAAATCTATTTTCCGGGAACGGAGTCTTTCTTCAGCCTCTTCGGAGGTCAGCCTTTCATCTTCCAGTATTATATCAAAACCAGAAAATTTTTGTGAAAAATTTATGCAATCTTTTGCCTGAAAGCCCTCTGTTCCATCCATGTTTTTAGGAACCCCGACTACAATTTTTTCAACCATGTTTTCCGCGGCTATTTTTTTTATTTCATCAACAGCCTTATCTTCAGGTTCCCTCATTACGTATGAATGCGGAATCGCGATAACTTGCAGGTAATCGCTTAAAGCTATACCGATTCTTTTAGTTCCGACATCAAGAGCCATAACCTTATGCATTATCCACCCACTTAGCTTCTATAGAGGCTATAATCATATCAAGTTGTAAAAGCTCAAAATCTCCTGTTTGCGGTTGTAATTTTTTCTCAAACAGATTTGAAGTTTTTCTCTGGTTCTTCAGTATATAACGTTTCCCGACATAGTATTCATAGATACTTTTTCGGATTATATTTGTTAAAAAGGCGTAGTTAGTGTTTAGTGAATAAAATATCTGAGCAAGTTTGTCATCTCCTTTAAGTTGTCTAAGATATGAGGCCATGTTAAATTTTACTATTTGATACGCCAGCTCCTGAGCCGTGTAAATACTATCAAAATTATCTGCTATAAATTTATCCAAATCGACATTGAAATTATTAGCTTTGTACTCTTTTGATAATTTGTCTATAAATACTTTAAATTCCGGGCAGGTTATTTCGTCAAAAAACCAATTTTGAACGTATTCATTGAGGCAAAGTTCATCAATTTCTTTCTGATTGAGTTCTTTCTTTTCCTGACAAACTTCCGGGCGTTCCGGTTCGATATCCAGAAGAATGCTTTCCCAACAAATATATTCATAAGGAATCGGTTCATTATTGGTGTAAGAATTTTCGAGCGCTTGTAAAAGGATATATTTAATAACCCCCGGGGAAATCTCGTATTTTTCCTGATAGTTGTAGAACTTATCAACAATTTTAAAGAAGTCGCGTTCATTCATTGTATTAAATCCAAACGCATCCAGAATACCATATCTTGGGTTTATAACTATTGCAAGAAATTGCAGGGTTTTATTATGCCGTATTCTTGAGAATATGACGGCAAGGTTGCCGTGGCCGTCCGGGAAAGATATATAGGTCTTATAAGGTTTTGATTCCTTTAATATTTCTTTATAAAACTCTATGGTATTATCAACTCTTATACCGGAAAGTTTTAACTCTGATAGAGCTTTATTAATTTTTGAAAGAAACGGTTCTTCTGCGTGTTTTTTTGTGTTTTCTAATGCATGAAAAGCAAGCTGTGACTTTGTTCTGCCTAGGATTTCCAGGGCGGCTTCTCCTACGCCGGTATTTTTGTAATATACAAACACAGGTATAAGTATGTTAGCCAGTGCATCGTAAGCATAGTCTTCTTCCAGTGATTTTATAAGCAGGATTTTATCTTCATCCGGAAGTGCATACAAAAAGTCCATAAAGTCAATCTGAGCTTCCGGGTTCATGATAGCGGACTCCAAAAGTTCTTTTGTTTCTTTGTTAATTAGTTCTCCAAACTGTTCAAAATATCCGCTTATAATGTCATAATCAATTTTGTTCCCCAAATCTTTGAGCATATTAAATGCAATCATCTTAACATGGTCGTTGTAGTCAGGGCTTTTTATAACACTCCACAATTCATCATTAAGCGTATCTTTTTCAATGAGCTCTGTTAAGAGCCAGCATATCAATAGCGCTCTGTTTTCGGAAGCATTAACCAGTTCTTTTATTAATATATCGAGGACGGTTCTTTTATCCTCAATCATTTTTAAATCGGTAAGCAATGAAGGATTAGGGACAGACGATGTCATCAGAGCATTTAGTGTTGCAAGAACTTCTGCTTTTATTTGGATTTTATTCATACGAAACCTCTCATTTTTTATGTGCATTTCCCCAGAAAGCATCCAGAATCTTTTGAGCATCTTCTGACGGTATAGAATCTTTTAGGATAAGATATTGAACGGCTATCATGACGCATTCCGAGCAAATATTTACGCCGGGACCTTTTACCATTTTAAGAACATCATTGTATTTTCTTCCGCAAAAGCTGCAACATAGAGTTTTAGAAGTTTCTTCCTTTTTGCAGCACTTAGCAAGTTCAATGACTTTCTTTCCCGTCATAAAGTTCTCTCCTTGTTAATTGATTGTAACCTAAAATCATACCTTACGCAAGGTTTTCAAGAACTTTTATTAAGTTACTGTAAAGCTTCCAATGCCGCTATTTTCATAAGTTTTACATCGGGAGTTTTATTAGTCCAGATTTCTATAGCCCTTTGAGCTTGATATATAAGCATATCAAGTCCGCTTATGGTTCTTAAGCCTCTTTTTTGGGCTTCTGATATAAGTACGGTTTTTATTGGATTGTAGACTATATCATAAACGATTGTTTCAGGTGTAAGGTTGTCCAAATCTTTGTTCTCAAGCGGCATTTCATTTGCCATAAACCCTTTCATCCCAATCGGGGTTGCATTAACAATAATGGCAGAGTCTCTTAAACTTCTTATATTTTGAATCTGGTAAACATTAAACGTGATATCAGGGAATTTAGCTCTCATATAATCCAGGGTTTGTTTTGAATTAATAATATTTCTTGTGTAAAAATCTACTTTTTTAACGCCTCTTTCCGATAATCCTACAACTGCGGCTCTTGCTGCACCTCCGGTGCCTAATATGCTTGCGGTTGTACCTCTTAAATTGAATTCAGCCGGAATGGCAGTTTTAAATCCGTAAATGTCCGTATTATAGCCGGTAAAAGACTTATCATCTTCTACTTTAACTGTATTTACGCAGCCTGCAATGTTTGCGTAATCATCAATATCATCCAAAAATAATGACATTGGTACTTTTAGCGGTATTGTAACATTAAATCCATTGTAACCATTGGTCTTTAAATACTTTATTCTTGGTATTAATTCTTCAGGAGGGGTTTCTAAAACATCATACGAGCCTTCAATTCCAAGACTTTCAAATCCCGCTTTCTGAATAGCGGCTGATATTGAGTGCGAAAGCGGATATCCTATAATTCCTAACTTATACATTGTCTCTCCTCCAAGAACAAGTTAATTATACAGGATTTAGAATCTTTTGTGAAGTAGTCTTTATTTAATGTCGATAACGCAGACCCCGTCTCCGCCTTCGGCGTCTTCGCCGACCCTGTATTTAGCAACATAAGGGGATGTTGAGACAAAATCCCGTACGGCTGTTTTTAAAGCACCTGTTCCGTGTCCGTGGATAATGTAAACAGGTGAAAGATTTGCGAGGCTGGCTTTATCAAGATAATTTTCCAAATCATCCAGAGCTTCTTCGACCCGCTCACCTCTTAAATCCAGAGTATTGGAGATATCATATTTTTTGAGCGTAAAAGTTTCCTGCTTGATGTTAGGTAAAATAACTTTTTTTGCCAGAGCCGGGTTGTAGACGGCTAGCCGGTCTTTTTTAACTTTTGTTTTAATCATTCCCATCTGAATAAACAGACTGTTGTTTTTATCCGGAAGCGAAAGAACTTTCACCGGCTGGTTCAAATCTTTTATCATAACGGTATCACCAGTTTGAACCAAACTCCAGTCAAGTTCTGTATAATCTTCTTGTTCTTCAAGAGAGTGAAGCTCGGAGCGGAAGCCCTGTTCCATTTTAGCAAGTCTGCTGTATGCTCTTCTTGCTATCTTTTCGGACTTTTCCTGCCTTAATTCATTAAGAATCTCTTTGATTTCGTCTTTTGCTTCATCAAGCTGATTTTCAAATTTATCTTTTATAATTTTTAAAGTCTTTTTCTTATCTTTTTTATGTTGTGAAATTTCTTTTTCATAATATTGCTTCAGCTCATCAGCCTGAGCATTCAAATTCTCTGCTTCTTTAAGGTTTATATCAAGTTTTTGCTGGGTATCCTGGAGCCTTTCCACCATCAGGCTTGAAGGGTCTCTCTGGGTAATAAGGAGTTCTTTAGCCTCCCATATCAAATCCGGATCCAGCCCCAGATTTGCAGAAATCGAAATAGCATTACTCAATCCCGGGATACCTATAATAAGCTTATAAGTAGGAGAAAGTGATTCTGTATCAAACTCAACGCTTGCGTTTTTGAAATATTGGTCAATAAACTCGAGGGTTTTAAGCTCTCCGTAATGTGTTGTAATAACTGACAAAACCTCTTTTTTAGCCAGACTTTTCATAATAACTTCGGCTAAGATAGCGCCTTCCTGCGGGTCTGTTCCGGCGCACAGCTCATCTATCAGTACAAAGGTCTCTTTATCTGCCAGCTTTAGAATCTCAATGACATTTTTCATATGAGAAGAGAATGTCGAAAGGTTTTGTAAAATACTCTGCTCGTCGCCGATATCGGCTAAAACTTTTTCAAACGGATAAATGCGGGCTTCTGCGCAAGGCAGGAACATTCCGGATTTTACCATTAAAAGAAAAAGCCCTACAGTTTTTAAAGCAACAGTTTTTCCGCCTGTATTTGACCCTGTGATTATTATAGATTTATATTCATCTCCGATTTCAAAATCATTTTCTACAATATTAGGAACTCTTCCGATAAGGAGCGGATGTCTCATTAAGTCAATTTTTACTTTTCTTTCTTTAGTAAGCTCCGGTTCAACAGCCTGGATTCTGACTGCATATCTGGCTTTGGCAAAATGAAAATCTATTTGAGCGAGGGTTTGTTCGGCAAGGATAAGATTTTCCATTTCTTTTTTGACTTCAAAGCTGAGTGTTGTGAGAATTCTGATAATTTCTGCATAGATTTTGGAGCGGAGTTCCCTTATTTTGTTGTTAAGAGGTACAATTTGAGCCGGTTCAATATAGAATGTTTTGCTGCTGGCGGAAACGTCGTGGACAATTCCGCCGACCTTGCTTTTAGAGGATGCTTTTACCTGAAAAACAATTCTGTCGTCTCTTTTTGTATAAATATTTTCTTGAAGATGTACCTGAAATGCAGGTGAATTCATTAAATCTTGGACAGTTTGCTTTAATGCAGCGTCAGTGTCTTTAAGCGAAGAGTACAAGCCTTTCAGCTCAGGGTTAGCATCTTGTTTGACAGTATAGTTTTCATCAAATGTGTTTAAAATTTTGTCTTCAAATTCTTTGTTTGAGTATAAATTTTCCAATAAACCCGACATTGCGGCATCAAAAACGAGGTTTTCTTTCAGAAAGTTCTTGACTATTCTTGAAGTTCTCATTGTTTTGGCAATATCAATAAGTTCTTCTTCCGTAAAGTATTCGTTTTTAGTTTTGAGTTTTGAAAAATTCTGAATTTTTTCAATAGGAATATCTCTGGCGAGGTCAAGAACGTCTTTTGCTTCTCGCGTATATCGTATTTCCCGCTCAATATCTTCGTATTGAGTGTAAGGTGTAAGATTTAAGCACAACTCTTTGGACTGGTCTGTCTTAGCATAGTTTGCCAGCTCAGCCAGAATTTTATCGTATTCCAGAGCTTTTTGTGATGTTTGGATAATATTCATTGTAGTTTGATTATAAATAATAAAGAAAAATCTGCAAGTAAATAAAGCGGCTGAAATACAGGTGCCTGATTGTCCGAAATTCATCTTTTCGTTCTGACCGGGAAGGTAAAAAGTGTTAATTTTTTCTTGAGCTTTTGGGGCTAGTCTTCGGTTGTTTCAGGTTCTGCATGAGTTATAATGGTTACACTGCCGAGTTTTTTTCGTATCAAATCTTCGATTGCATCGCACACGTTATGGCATCGGGATATAGCCATATCCGGCGGAAAAATAAGTGTGAGTTCAATATCTGTATTCGGTCCGCAGCGGCGGGCTTTTAGATTTTTTATCTTCAAAGTGCTGCTGTTCTCATAAGAATGAATAATTTCTTTTATAGAATCCAAATCTTTTTTCGGCAGCGAACCGTCCAGAAGGTTATTCAGTGTTTGCCGGGATATTGAGAATCCGGTTTTTAGTATAAAAGCGGCGACGAGAATTGCGATAATCGGGTCAAGTATGTTGATTCCCGTAATTTTTATTAAGACCAGACCTGTCATTACTCCGATTGAAGAATATATATCGGTTCTCAAGTGTTCTCCGTCGGCCAGAAGCGAGATAGAGTTTGATTTTTCGGCAGTTTTAAAAAGGATGGTGCTTACAATAAAATTAGCTGCCGCAGAAAAGAGCATTACTGCAATTCCGAGAGTTGTGTTTATTTCCGGCGGAGTATGAGTAACCAGTTTTTTCCCAGCTTCAAAGATAATATAAAGCGCTGCAAAGATAATCAATCCGCCTTCAATAAATCCGGACATATCTTCGTATTTTCCGTGACCGAAGGGGTGGTCGCTGTCTGCGGGTTCAGAGGATTTCATAACAGCGAAAAAAGTCAGTACTGAGGCCAGAAAATCGCTTAAAGAATGAACGGCTTCCGATATAATACTAATAGAACCTGAAAGTACTCCCGCAGTAAATTTTAATACAATGATTACGGCATTGGATGTTATGGAAAGCCCTGCCGCTAATTTTTTCTTCTTAATTATATCCATTTGTATTGTCATTTTAGCATACCGGATGTATTTTTACCAATACATGTTAATTATTAAATTCCGGTAAGATAAGGTTTGAATATTTGCTTCAATTGAATCTTACAGAATTTATCCGCATGCTCTGACGGTTTAAAAATCCCGTTAGAGATACACCAGCATGTCATCATTCCGTACAGTTCCGTAATGATGATATGAGTTAAATCTCCGACGGGTGTATCGGGTTTCAGCTCCTTATTTTGTATTGCGATATTAAGTATTTCCGAGAGCATTAAAACATCATAGTTCCATTTTTCTCCGTCAATATTTTTAGGTATTCTTTCCGGTACAATAATATCTCTTATCCACTGGCGATATATTTCAAGTCCGCATTCTTCAACACACTGTATAAACTTTTTAAAATATATTATCAGTCTTTCAATAAAGTCTGCATCCGCCATTTTTTCAAGCTCGAGAGTAATTTCGTCAAAAGGTTTCCTGCTTATTTCAAGTACAATATCTTCTTTTCTCTTAAAATACGTATAAAAAGTACCTTTAGCGACTCCCGCTTTTTTTGTGATATCTTCCACTACAATTTTATCAAATCCTTTTTTCTTAATAAGCGAGCATGCTGCGTATAAGAGTCTTTCTTTTGTGTTATTTGAATTATAGTACTGTTTATTCATTTGTATACCTCATTAATATTATTATACAACATATTCGACTATTAGTCAATGACCAATAGTCGAATATTATTAAATTCTTTACTGATATGTATTATAAACTGATTAAATAAACTATAACTCTTATTTTATAATAAAAAACTCTAATTTAACGTTTATAATTACCGCTGATTAATTTATACAGGCAGAAATAATTTCTCCGTAATTCAGGGCTTGACTTTTTTTTAAATTTAGTTAATAATCGTAAAGAATTGTAAATTTTTACCCCTAATAACGTTATTGAATCCCCAAAATGTGGAATTAAGTATATAGAGGATTGTTACGAAAGGCATCTCAGGATGGAAGCTGATAATAATCTGCACAAAGGAATTAATATTTCACATATCATCAAAAGCACCGTTTTTTGTGTATTTTGTGCTGCCATTCTTTTCTTCAATACAATCCCGGCTTCTTATGCAGTGGTGCATGATCCCGCTGATGGTGATACCGATTCAAGTGTAGTACTCCCCGGAGAAGGCGGCGGAGGAGGCGGCGGAGGCGGCGGAAGCAGTACCGGCGGCGGCAGCACTACTGGCGGCGGCAACAGCGGCAGCGGCGTCGTCGGAGGTTCCGATTCTAAAGATGCAAGGGTAATAGTAATAGCTAACACTGCCAATCTGAATTTGAGTAAGATGTTAGGGCTTGGTTATACTATTCGTGGTAAAACTGGAGCGGGTATTGTAATTGATACTATTGTGGGTACGGCATCCGGAGTAGCCTGGTCTGGGCAGAATGGCGGAGTTCTGGAAAATTATACAGGAACTATTAACACTATTGATGCGGATTTTATAGGCAATTCTCTTAATCGTTCCGGTCAAACATATGCTATGGGCAGTGCGATATATAATGAGGGCGTCATATCTCGCATATATGGGAATTTTATTGAAAATACCGTTACAGGAACTCCTCAAAACGCGACAGGTGCTATTTATAATATAGGCAAAATCGACACCATAACCGGTGACTTTTTACGTAACGGTGCTGTAGCCAGATATGCAAGCGGTACGGGTATTTATAATGATAAAACGGGTGTTATTGGTTATATTTCGGGCAGTTCGTTTGAGGGGAACCATGGTACAAATGTCGGCGGTGCTATTTATAACAACGGTACTATAACCGAAATTAAGAACTCGAGTTTCCTGAACAACTATATTGATGCGGATTCTATGGGAAACACAGGTGGAGGCGCTGCCATATACATTGACAAAAATGCTAATACTACAACTATCAAAGCGGACGGTGCAACTTCCGAATTTAGCGGAAACTATATTTTACGCGGCGGCAGCAAAATCTATGAAGCAATTTACGTTAATTCTAATTCATTGAATATGTATGCCCAGAATAGCGGTAAAATTATCATGGATGACAGTATAAACGGAAGCAGTTATACATTAAATCTTGGCGGTAATTCATCCGGACATATTTACCTCAATTCAAATGTTAACGGCAGCGGCACCGTCAATCTTGCCTCTTCTAATCTTCATATCGGTACAGGTACTTTTAATAATTCGTCTCTGACGTTCAAAGCTAACAGCGGTACAGTTGCGTTAAATGACGGGGCTTATAAGAACTATACAATTTCTAAATTGGTAGCTTCCGGCTCTGTCTGGGATTTGGATATAAATTTATCCGGTAAAAAGGCCGATACTCTTACGGTA
>CALUTN010000060.1 GCA_944323665.1 Candidatus Gastranaerophilales bacterium
TTGCCTCTAAAACCGTTTCTTTTCTAATAGCTTCTGCTTTTTTCTGCGCATCGTCAATAAGCTTTATTACGGAATCTTCAGCGCGGCCTATCTTTTTTTCAGCAATGCTTCTTCTGTAGCCATAACCGTAGAATTTGTCGTATGCTGAATATTGCTGGAAAGAGTTGTAATTTTGGTAATCGCCTGTTTTGATTCATCCGCAAGTTTCCTGATTTCACTTGCAACAACCGCAAAACCTTTTCCGTGTTCACCCGCTCTCGCCGCTTCAACTGCCGCATTTAGCGCAAGCATATTTGTCTGCTCCGCTATGTCGTCAACAACACTAATTGTATTACCGATTTGCTGAGAATGATCAGACAATTCCAAAATAAGTTCTGCTATCATTTGAATTTTCTGCCTTAGTACAAGCATTTTTTCAGAGTTTGCGGAAATTGCTTCATGTTCTTTATTAGAACAAGTAATAGATTGGCTGACCTGTTTTTCCGTCTCTTTTGAAGTAACAAGAAGTGTATTTGAAATCTCACGCAGCTTTTCTGTAAGGCCAAAGGTCACTTTATGATTTGCATATAAATCCTCTAGGGACTTTTTCTGTTCATCAACAGCTTCCGCTATTTCCTTCGCAGCTTCCGATATAGCTTCGGATTGAAGTGTAAACGCACGCTTTATAGATTTTGACATCCATTGTTTTGTAATTAAATATGCCGGCAGATAAAGAATTATAATTAACACAAAACAAGGTAGAAAATCGTGCGCTTCAATACCGTTTTTAAGAGCAAAAATAATAAATACCGCACATATCAGTACAAATACGGTTACATCAACAGCACATTTTATATTAAATCTTTGTCTCAATCCAAATTTCCAATCTCCGGTCACAATATTTCTCCTATAGTTTTTTTTCAGTATTTATTATATAATTATTTTATACTAAATCGGATAAAATTGGAATATACAAATATTATGACAGTTAAGATTTTACTTGTAGAGGATAGTGAGACCCAGCTTGAATTTCTTAAAGAAGGATTAACAGAGAACGGTTTTGATGTTGAAACCGCAGTTAACGGTGCAGAAGCATACAAAAAAGTATATTCTTTTTTACCTGACATAATTGTTTCAGATATAATGATGCCCGTTATTGACGGCTATCAGCTGTGCAGAATGATTAAAAATGTTGAAGAAACAAAGAAAATTCCTATTATTTTATTGACAGTTCTTGATAAAAAAATTGACGGCTTCTGGGGGAAAAAGGCAGGAGCCCAGTTATTTTTATCAAAATCAATCGATTTGAACGAGCTTGTTGCAAATATTAACTCGACAATAAGAAGATATCCGGTTTCCGAAGAATATAAACAGGCGCTGGCTGCTAAGGCAGACTCGGAGAATTCAGCTCAATTAAGGCTCAATAATATATTAAACGACCTATTAATGAAATCGGTTTTTTCGAATGAATTCAGGAATTTAAGCGATTTTTTGAATTATGAACGAGTCCTGGTTGAAAAGTTATTTTCTCTTTTAAGTTCTTTTGTGGAATATAATGCAGCCGGAATATTTTTTGCTTCTCCGGATGAATTTTCGGAAAATATCCTGTATATTGATACCCTGGGAAGAAACCTGTCTAAAAATCTGCTTTCAGATATAAGCTATGATTTTTTCAGGAAAATGGAAGAACATAAAATTATTAAAGATTCTAAATTTGAAGTTGTCAGAATGCTGCTCGGGAAAGAAGTTGATTTTCAATTTGGGGATTTAACTTCAAAAATCGTTATTCCGATGATTTTTGATAAAAAACTTACCGGAGGCATATGTTTCTATACCAGACAGGATGTTGATTACTCATCATTCAGATACTTTGATATTATGTTGAGTGAGCTTCTTACAATATTCAAAATGAAGTATCAGTACACCGAAAAAGAATTTATGTCGGTACTGGACGGATTAACAGGGCTTTATAACCGCAGACAATTTGAAATCGGGCTTGAACAAGAATATAACAGGACAAAACGTCATCCTTCAGATTTTTCGCTCGCCTTACTGGATATTGATTTTTTCAAAAAAGTTAATGATACATATGGACATCAATACGGTGATTATGTTCTGAAAACAATAGCAGATCTTATGAAAAAATCCTTCCGAAAAACCGATTTATTATACAGATACGGCGGGGAGGAACTGGTAATTATAATGCCCGAAACTAATATAGAAGGAGCTATTATACCTGTTCAAAGATTAAGAAGAATGATTGAAGATTATGATTTTAATCATAACGGAATACGGGCAAAGGTTACTGTCAGCATAGGACTTACGATGAATTATCAGAAATTTACTATGGCGGCAGATATATTAAAATCGGCAGATGAAGCTTTATATAAAGCTAAAGAAGGCGGAAGAAACAAAGTAATTTTGTATGAACAGTAATAACTACATAGAGCAGAAAAAAAAATCATACCTGTGTTTTGTAACCGGCGGAGTTAAGTATGCCGTAAATACGGATAATGTTCTGGAAGCTATGAAGCTCCCGGCACTTGATTATCCGCAAAAACTTCCAAATACTATCATCGGTTTATTAAAATATAACAACTTTGTTATAAATGTCATAGATATAAGATATTATTTAGACATTGAAGCTGCTCCTTATACAATAGATAACGAGCTTTTAATTGTTAAAACGGATGAAGTTATTTTCGGTATTATAACAGACAAGGTACTGGGTTTGTCCTCTTTTGACAGCTCCAATATTGACCCTATGCCATTTATTGATAAAAAGTTGATAATTGATTCTTTATACAAACATAATGATGAAACTATTTTTACAATTAATGTTTATTCACTGGAAAACTTATTAAAGCAGCAAGAGTCAGAGTTCTCTGATTTTAATATTCCGGCAATGTTTCCTAAAGATGAGAAATCCGTTTCAATTATGAAGGAAAGAGCCGCTATTCTTGCAGAAAAATCCGCTGTTAGATTTGAACTAAGCGAATTACATTCACAAAATCAGTATATTTCATTTAATTTAAATAATGATTATTACTGTATTCCCTTGGACTATGTCAAAGAAGTCTTAAAAGACAGTACAATAACCAACGTTCCCGGAACTCCTAATTTTATAGCAGGAATTATGAATTTACGCGGTGAATATATTACGGTTATTGACCTTAAAAAATTTCTGGAAATTCAGGACAAAACCTCAAGCAATGAAAAGAAACCTGTAATTATAGTAAAATGTAACGATCTCAAACTGGCTTTTCTTATTGATAAAATTAATGAACTTTTTGAATTTCAGGAAAGTAAAATTAATGAAACTTCCGACAATTACTATGCAAGCGAATTTTTCTATAAAAAAGTATTATACACTCTTTTAAATGTAGAAAAAATTTCTTCTGATAAACGACTGGTGGTTTCGGAAATTTGACATGATACAAAATGATGATTTTTTGTTTACATTTGTATATTCTTTTTCAACATTATGCTAAAATAAGAGTATGAAGCAGTTCAAGAAGAGAACAATTGCTCTGGTGCTGGCAAGTGTGATAACCGTCGCAGGAGCATTTGGAGCGGAAAGATATAAAAACAGTCTTATGGGTGTCAGTTTTCAGAATACTGAAAACGGACAGGTAAATATGACTCTTCAAACTCAAAAAGAATATACCCCGAATGTTTCTCTTATAAGAAGAGCCCCGGGGGTTTATATGGTAATGCTTCCCGAATTCAATAACCAGGCGCCTGCTCCAGATTTAAAAGATGTCGCCGGTAATATCAAAAATATTGAAATCAGAACCATGCCATATACAACAAGCGGGAACGGATATACTAAAATCACCGTGACAACTACAGAAGGAACAATGTTGTCCGTGGATAAAACTCTTTACATATCCTCCCAGGATTCTGCCGCGCTGCTTCCTGCGTCTCATACAGATGAAATTGTTGAAGAAGAAAAACATATTTCCGAACCTGAAACAAATATGTCACAAGAACAAAATGCCAAGGAGACTCGGGAAACAGAAAATGCGGAACCTGACGACGGTTTTCCAAAAACTCCATCGTACAACAAGAACTCAAGTTCCTCCAGACGAAATATCGAAACAACAGGGGAAAGAAATTCCGTTCAGCCGGTTACAAATTCAACCGTAACAACTGCTACCGCTCCAAAACAAGAATCCCAAAATACTACTGCAACAGAAACAGTTCTGCTTATTTTAGGATTTCTTTTTATTATCGCCGCTTCAATCTATTTCTTTGTACGCGCCAAAAACAAACTTGCTGAAATAGCCGGTGAGCAGGTATCTATTGATCTTGACGATACAGATAATAAAAAGAAAAAGAAAAAAAAGAAAAAAGAGAAAACGGAAGAAAAAGGAAAAGAGAGAACATCCACATTCAAACTAAAAAAAATAAAAAATGAAAACCCTATTGATGTTACCTACGTACAAGCTGCTGATGATTTAAGCCAGGCAGTTATTCAAACAGAAAATGAAAATAAAGAAGAAAATGAAGCAGTAAATATTGTTGATTTGGATGAAATTTTTCAAGATAAAGAAAACTCCGGATTAAGCGGTAATTCCGTAAGCAGCGAAGATGAAGAAGAAAACCTGGCGCTGGAAGATTTTCTGAGCGGATTTTCATTTGACGAAGAATTACTTATCACTACCGAACAAGAGGAAACCCCAGGATATGATGAAAACTATTATGAAAAAATAATACATGACGATAATCTGATTTTCGACAAAGATGATACAGAAAAAGTTAATCAACTTCTAAATACGGAGATAACAGATTCTACACTTAGGAACATCAAAGACTTTGCTAAATCCGGTCAGGAAAAGAAAATCCCTACAAAGCAGGAAATACTTGAAGATTTAGTTACAACATACGCCGTTGCACAAGACATTATTTTTACAAAAGAAGATGTTGAAGCGCTTAATAAATTAATAACCGTTGAAATTGATCCGGACTTCCTCACGGATTTGAGGACAAATCCCGAACGTGCCAAAGAAATGCAGGCAGAAATCGAAAAACAAAAGGATAAACCCCATAAGGCCTCAGAAATATTGACATTAAATGTTAAAGACATGCTTCCTAACCTGTCAGAAGCATTGAGAAAACAGGGAGGGAAAAGAATTGAATCCGAAGTTAAACCAACTACTGTTTACTTTAGCGAGGGCTATGACTTTGATACTTTATCGGTAAAAGATATTCTGCCGGATTTGTCAAAAGGTATTGACAGCTTGGAAGCAAATCAATTTAAACCTTCGGAAGATATTCAGTACGCAGATACCAGTTATCAGGTAGAGAAATTAAGTATTGCAAACATGCTTCCTGATTTGTCGGATGTGCTTAAAAATCCTGAAAAATATGAAGATCCGAAACCTAAACCTGTCGAAGTTGATGAAGAAGCTTTACTCAAAAATATCACCAATGTTCAATTTAAACCTTTTGATGACGGCAGCAGAGATTTTGAGGTATTAAATGAATTTGACGATTCAAATGCTCCCAGTGTTTCCGATATTCAAAAAGAATTCAGCCAGTTTGAAAACTTTGAAATTGCAAACCAGGATGAATATTACTCCGGTGCTCAAAATGATTATGATGATTTTGAAGCATTCTACAGAAATGATTTTGTAGACCTTGATAAACAATACGCTGCAGACAGAGCTGCAGGAATACAAAATGAAAAAAGTTTATTTGAGCCTGCAATAAACCCGGATACTGAAGCAAAACAAATTGATAAAAACATTGAATCGGGAACGGGAGAAAATACGGAAAATAAAACAAATCTCCAAAAAATATCCGAGAAAAGTGATTTGAACACTATTCCGAAAAAAATTGCAACAAATGATGAAATATTAAAACCGGCAGAAATGTCCGGCATACTTGAATCTGAAAAAAAAGTTAAAGCAGAAACACCTGTGAGAGAAATATCTCAGGTCTCTGCCGAATTACAAAAAAAACTTGCCCAAAGCAGAGAAGAAAGAATGGCAAGAAGAGCCAGAATAATGCTTAAAAAGCAAGAAATTATTTCATCAGTAGAAAACAAAAATAAAGAACCGAAAGCTGTATTAGAATATAACAATGAGACCTATACAATTCTGAGCTCTGCTAATTTTACCTCAGATACCGGCTGCCATTTGGTAAAAAATAAAAGCGGCTATGCGGTGTTCGGATTTGTCGGGAATAAATTACAAAAAATTAAACAATATGCATTGTTAAAAAGTGAGAAAATACAAACGAGATTAAGTGAAAATCTTGATAATAATAAATCACGATATATTGTAAGAATAGGAATACACAAATTTGTAGTTAATGTTTCTGACAGTGATATTGAATATGTAATGGATTTATGCTGAAAAAATACCTGATTCTATTTATTTCCGCCATCTGCCTCTGCGGATGCACAAAAGAAAATTCGGCTGAAATAATAACGTTTTCTTCCTGGGGTTCTGTCAGTGAAACCAAAATTTTAAAAAAAGTCATATCAGATTTTGAAAAAGAAAACAGAGACATTAAAGTCATTTTTTTACATATACCACAAAACTACTTTCAAAAACTGCACCTTCTTTTTGCATCAAAAACCCCTCCGGATGTTCTTTTCATAAATAATCGCCATATTCCTGTATATGAAGAGCAGCTGGATGATTTAACTTCCGTCATTGATGATAAGGACATGTACTATTCTCAGGCTATTGAAGGTTTGGGTTTCAACGGAAGACTTTTAGCAATCCCGAGGGATATTTCTATACAGGTTTTTTATATAAACACCGATATGTTTAAAGAAGCCGGAATTTCTATACCCGATAAAAATTGGACATTAGACGATTTGCTGGTAATTTCTAAAAAACTTACAACAAAAGATCACTGGGGAATTGGATATGAAGATGATATATATTGGGCTTTTCCTTATATAACAGCTTTTGGCGGAGGAATCTTATCAGATGATTTAAAAAACTGCATTATAACTCTTCCTCAAAGCCTGGCCGGAATAAAATTTTACAAAGATTTAAGGGACAAATATAAGATAGCACCAAAAGCCGATGATATCGGGAGTTCAACTGCAGCCCAAATGTTTCTTGACCGAAAAATTGCCATTTATCTTTCGGGCCGCTGGATGTATCCGAAGATTAGTGAAAAAACTTATTTTAACTGGCAGGTTGTTAATTTTCCTTCCGGAACAATTCCGGCAGATGTATCAGGATGGGCAATTGCTAAGGATTCTAAACACAAAAATGCTGCACTTAGATTTTTAAAATATTTGAGCAGCAAGGAAAATATTGAATATATGACAAAAACAGGTTTGATTGTTCCGGCAAGAATCGATGCAGCGCAAATGTTAAATAATGATGAACATAATGAGAGGGTTTTTTTAGAGGTTATTAAAACCTCTAAAAAAACCCCTGTAAATAAAGATTATAAAAAATTACTGGATGAAATTAACCGGAAATTTATCTTATAAAATTCAAAAGCAAGCGGCGCGCTTTTTGACTAAAAGTTTGGCAGGTTTCATCAATTTCTTTAATTTCTGATATCGGAAAGCTTTCCGGAAGAGTTGTTCTGGTGTATTTAATATCAGGTTTGCCCAGCAGCATTACATAGACAGGTTTATAACCATCGGGGATATCTAATATAGGAGCGAATTCCGGCATAAACTTAAAACAGGCTTGTGCAAATCCACACCAGCAGGTGCCAAGCCCCATGCTTTGAGCATAAAGTTCAATATAACTCAATGCAATAATAGGGTCTACATTGGCACAAGGTGCATGTATTGATGAAGATATAACAATCATGTGAGGAGCATTTCGAAAAATTAAATCCTCTCCGTTTTCAAAATTAGTTTTATAGTGTTCAAATTTTTTACCAAGAAGTGAAAATAATTTATTAGAAATAAGTTTAAGTATTTTTTTCCGGACTTTTTCCCGTATAGTATCCATAGCAGATTTTGATTCTATTATTGAAAAATAGAGCGTATTAGTATTACATCCTGTCGGAATATACGGAAACATTTCTTTTAGTTTATTAAAAGTTTCCTGAGGAATTTCTTCATCTTTATAATGTCTTATACTTCTTCTGGATTTAATTAAAGATAGTACATCATCAGGTTTTGGGAAATTTACTTTAGCTGCGTTATCAGGGTTTTTGCCTCCAAAAGATAGTGCGCCGGTTGGACATACAGCCATACAATGCTGGCAGGATAGACATCTTTCTTCTCCTTCCTTCGCGTATTTAGGGTATTTTTCACTGTCAAATTCTATGGCGGATGCTAAACAATCTTTGATACACATTCCGCATTGGATACATTTTTCTTTATTAATTTCAATTGACTTCATATAAACCCTCCTTATTATATTTCTATCACAAAAATTTTTCAGTTGTTTGTTTTATTGACTAATGTTTATGGAAAAGGTTTAATCTATATTGGAGAACATAGAATGTTAATAACAATACTTGAAAAAATAAACAGTTTAAATGAATTAATATTTTCCCCTTTAGACGGATTGATTGAATCTTTTGGACTTCCGGAATGGGCGGCGGATGCTTTAATTGATAGTTTACATCTTTTACCTTTTTTATTTTTTATTTTTGTAATTATAGAACTTTTTGAGTTTTATTGTTCAGGCAAGATTGATGAATGGATAAAAAAGTCAGAAAAGGGAAGCATTCTTATAGGTGCTCTTGCTTCAATATTTCCGCAATGCGGATTTTCCGTTATTGCAAGCAGCTTATACACAAAAAAAATTATTACAAAAGGCTGTCTGCTCGCTGTATATCTCGGAACTTCCGATGAAGCTATACCAATACTTCTGGCGCATCCTGCCAAAGCTTATCTGGTAATTCCGATTGTTGGAATTAAACTTTTTATTGCAATATTAATGGGATATTTTATAGACCTTGCTTTTGCAAAGCAAATAATTGACCCTATTAAAGATGTTGTTGTTATTGAAGAAGAGGGTTGCTGTAAACATAGCCCGGAATCTGAAAATAAAAGAGAACTTATTCTTCATCCTATTTTCCATACATTGAATATTTTTGGTTTTATTCTTGTAATAACTTTGATTTTGAATTTTTGTCTTGCCAATATTCATCTTGGAGGAATCTTAACAGATAGTTCTTCAAAACTGCTCCAGCCTGTTATTTCAGCATTAGTTGGATTAATTCCTAATTGTGCAGTTTCAATTGCTCTCACTATGATGCTGATAAAAGGTACGATTACTTTTGGTACAGCAATGAGCGGATTGTTAGCGAACTCGGGCTTGGGTTTGCTTGTCCTTTTAAAATATAATGATTTTAAAGACACGCTGAAAATTATTATTATACTTCTTACAATCAGTATAATTTCAGGACTTACAATAAATTTCTTTGCATAAAAATATTTATTTTTGTAAAAAAGAGTTTTTATTTTGGTTTATTCAACCTGTTTATAATATAATTTTCATTAGAGAGAATTTACCGGCCATGAAAATTGTTAACAGTCAGCAAGAAGAATATAAAGCATTTTTAAAAAATATAAGAGAAGAAAAAGAAGAGTCTTCTGATTTTGTAAAATTTATATGTACAATTGTTACAGCGATTTTGTGTGCAATTATCGTATGT
>CALUTN010000061.1 GCA_944323665.1 Candidatus Gastranaerophilales bacterium
CCACAAAATATAACTATAAGATTGAAATCTTTTGTAAAGATTTTGAAATAACTTGACTTTTTTCTGATACAATAAAATTTATGTCAAGATTATTACATTAGGCGAATTAAGGAAAAGAGACGATGAAGAAATTTTTTATGCTGTTTTTTATGATGTTAATGAGCTTGCAATCAGCTCAGGCAATGAATGTTGATGCTTTTATTGACAAACACCTTGCGCCTGTATCTGATGCGGTAGCACGCATAATTTTCTTCTCAATTCCTGTAGCCGGAGGAAAAGTGCCGCTAATAATTTTCTGGATTATTATTGCAGGATTTTTCTTTACAATATATTTTAAAGGTGTTGCAGTCTGGGGGTTCAAGCATGCAATTGAGCTTGTATGCAAACCGGTAGAAAAACATCATGAAGGTTTTGGCGAAGTCAGCTCGTTTCAGGCGCTCGCAACTGCTCTGTCAGGCACAATCGGCATCGGAAGTATAGCAGGTGTTGCAATTTCAATTTCAATAGGCGGTCCGGGAGCAGCATTTTGGATTTTCTTCGGTGCAATTCTCGGCATGTCTATCAAGTTTGTGGAAGCTACTCTTGCAGTTAAATATAGAAGGTTTAACCTTGACGGTTCTGTATCAGGCGGTCCGATGCATTACATAGCTCACGGGTTGACCAGAAAAAAACTCCGCTGGCTCGGGCAGCCTCTTTCTGTTATCTTTGCAGTCCTTTGTATCGGAGGCGGGTTAACAGGCGGAAATATGATTCAAATTAACCAAACAGCTCACCAGCTTGTATTTATTACAGGCGGTGAACATAGTATCCTACACGGTTATACCTGGGTTATAGGTTTAATTGTTGCAATACTTATAGGTATGGTTGTTGTAGGCGGTATTAAAAGTATAGCTAAAGTTACAACCATTTTGACTCCTACAATGTGTATTATGTATATAGTTTCGGGTTTAATTGTTATATTTGCACACTTCTCAAACATTCCTGAAGCTTTAATGCTCATCCTGAAAGAAGCTTTTCACCCGACGGCTGTTGCGGGTGGTATTTTCGGAACTATTATTATAGGTTTGAGACGTTCCGTTCAGTCTAATGAGGCAGGAACCGGTGCTGCGGCTATTGTTTATGCGACTGCTCAAACAAAAGAACCGGTTTCTCAAGGATTTGTAGCTCTTCTTGAAACGTTTTTAACCGGTGTTCTCTGCTTATTTACTTCATTTGCAATTGTATTTTCCGGAGCTTGTACATCAGCTACCACGGAAATTTCCGGGATTGAGCTTGCGTCAAATGCTTTTCAGTCAGTTATTCCGTTTTTTCCGATTATCTTATCAATTATAGCTGTTATGTTTGCTTTATCAACTTTAATATCCTGGGCATACTACGGACAAAAAGCTTGGACTTTTCTTCTGGGTGAAGGTAAAAAACGTGTTTTAACCTTTAACCTCATTTACTGCTTATTTATCATTATAGGTTCGGCAATGAATGTAAAATCAATTATTGATATTACGGATGCAATGATGATTTCTATGTGCGTACCGAATATTATTGTTCTCTATATCCTTGCTCCTGAAATTAAAAGAGACTTAAAGGATTATCTTGAAAGACACAAAATGAATTTCATGAAGTTTTAAGAGCAGTGAGGCGTAAAACAGCATAAGGGCGCAAAACAACAAGAAGGGTATTCCCGATAAGAACCGGAAATGATATATTTAGACGCAGGAACAACATATTCAAAAGTAATTTCAACAGAGAACTGCTTAAACGAGCGGTTTCTTGTTGATGTAAGGGACGAAAACTATTACTACATTGTTCCGTCAAGTATAATCAAAACTTCCGATATAATTCCAAACCGCTCATGCGGACACATGTCTGACGCCAGTGAAAATGAAATTATTGCACTTGCAAAAGGAGCTAAAAAACTTGAAATAGATTCTGATGCAACCGTTTTAGACTTGGGCAGCCGAGATGCTAAGTGGATAAGATTTAAAGACGGGAAATTCCATGATATGGACTGGAATACTTCTTGTGCAAGTTCAACCGGTGCTACAGTTGAAATGTTGATGAAGTTTTATGGTGTTAAAGAAAACGAGCTTAAATATGATGCTGAAAAATTTTCTGTAACATGCGGTATATTTGGAATGGAAAAAATTATGGATTCTATTTCCGCAGGTGTCAAACCGGCTGAAGCTATTTCAAAATTTGTGCATGGAATTGCATTCAATGCTTGGAATTTTTCCAAAAAACCGAAAAAGATTTATCTTTCGGGAGGGTTTTGTGAAAATAAATGTTTTACAGAATCACTTAAACAATATTGCACAACAATATCTCTTGGACGATTTGTATTATGCGAAGGTTTGAAATAATCTCCAAACACTTCTGAATCTTCACGAATAAAACCTCCTGCTGTTTGTGCTATAATATGTATTATTTTATAGTGAGGAGAACAATATGAATAAGAAAGTACCGGGCTGTAAATTAGAAAAAGAACTGTTTCAAAATGTATATGACAAAACACCGGATTATATAAAAAATCTTAAATTATTTAATTTTGAAAATAAAAATGAATTCAAATTCAAACTAAAGAGAGAACATCTATACCCTTACGATGCGGAAAAAAATCCGGAAGGATTGAACCTTCTTGAATGGTTTGATAATTATGCCAAAGAAGCAAAAGTTTCCACAGCCGGAATCCGCGGCCCGCAGAATATATTATTCCCGCAGGATACCAGATTTCCTATCAACCTTGTCGGAATTGTCCTGGCAACTTTAGCCAAAGCCTTGGTTGCAAGAGAAAAATACGAAGGGAAAAAAATTATAAAACTTGCAGGCTCAGAAGTCCGTTATAATTCTGAACTCTATTTAGATGCAATTGCCAGAATACAGGCGGCACAAGGGATAAAGACTCTTACTCCGGCACAAAGAAAAACTATCCCGATTTGGCTGGCTTCATTTTTAGCATTTAAACTTGATTTAATAGGCGGTGAATATATTACTTCCAGCCATGGCATCTCCGTCAAAACTGCCACAAAAGACCTAAACTCCCAGGGAAGCCAGTACCTGCCGGAAGAATCATTGGAATTTGTTAATAAAATAAATGAAATATTCGCTTTAACCGAAAAGAACGGATATTATGAAATAAATGTCTCAGCTAAAGACAATCCGCTTATAGACGAAACTGTTATGAAAAAATTAAATGACGGAATTGATTTGTATGTTGATTATTTAAAATCCGGAGTCGCTCAAAACCTTGAACAAGTAAAAAAAATAAAATCAAAACTTTTAGTTGAATGTGTTGGCGGCTGCGCTTACAGAACATTAAGCAGAGTTCTGGATAAACTGGGTATTCTGGATAAATATAGCTGGCATAATATTGAAGAAGATCCGTTTTTCCACTCCATAGGAAAATACAACACAGACCCTAAAGGAAATAAAGTATTCTATGACTATTCCGTTGACGCAACAGTAATCGCGAAGAAACCTGACGGACAAAAATATTTTCCGGTAATTGAATCTATGCATTATGAAGAATTCTTGAAAGATTACCCTATGGGAACAATAGTATTAATAACCGACCCGGATCATGACAGACTAACCGTTTGTCAAATAGAAGCTTCCGGAAACATTCCGTCGCTTGAAGAGTACGGCATCTCTTATCTTCAGCTTGATGAAGAGAGAGTTTTGACAATATATACAGCGAATCAGGCTTTTTTAATGCTGATGGATTACAGAGTAAAACAGCTTAAATCAACCGGCAAATTTAAAGAACATCCGCGGTTTATGATAAAAACAACCGCCTCTGCTCTAAGTTGGGATGAATGGGCAAAACATCACGATATCAAAGTAATTAATGTTCCCGTCGGGTTTAAAGAAATTGCTAATATTATGAAAAAAGTAGAACTTCAGCTCAGAGAAAACCCGGATAAAAATGTATTTGTTGATGATGTTTTCGGAAATACAATTAATCTTGGGATTCAACCAAGACTAATCTTTGGAGGAGAAGAATCCGGAGGAATGATTATGGGGCCTGAAAACCTTATAGAATCACTGTCAGGAAGAAAGGCTGTTGCAATGCGCGAAAAAAGTGCAACAGAAGCTATTATTGTAGCCTCATCTCTTGCTGCCAGATTGGAAGAAGATAATAAAACTTTATCAGAATATCTTGCTGAAATTTTTGATAAAAATAATATATCAGCAAAATACGATGTAAGAGAGGACATTTCTTACTATAATGAATCTGAACCTGATATTGAAAAACTTAAGGCCGCAAAAATTGAAGGCGAAAAAAAGAGAACAAAAAATGATTTATTTTTCCTTTCTCTTGCAATTGCCGTAAGACAAAACCTTGCTACCATTGATGCAGTAAAAAAAGTTTTAAATAATGCATTTGCGGAACTTGATTTTGGAAATTTGCAGTCCGTTAAGTTTGTAGGGGACGGAACTTATCTTGAATTTGTTGATAAATATATAGAAATACGGCCATCCGGAACTGATGCTAAAACAAAAGCATACGCAGGCGGCACTAACCTGGAAGAAATTTCAACATTTGCAAGAATACTCGGAAATTATTCGGGAGAACGCACGGAACTGCATAAAGAATTGATTTCTGATGAATTATACGAAAAATCAAAGGAAATTGCCCTTGATTTTTATTTAGAGTTTGTTGATAAAGGAGCTGATAAGCAGGAATTTGTCATTCCTGAATATAATTTTTAGTATGGAAAAATTAAATATAATAAAAAAACATTGGTTTAATCTCTCCGATAAAATAAGATTTTTATTTATCGGAGGTTTAAATGCCGGTATTTCTTATATTATTTATTCCCTTTCCGTATTTGCCCTCGGAGAACACGCATACCAGATTTCTCTTGCTATAGCCTGGCTAATCTCTTCCGTAACTTCTTTTACGACTCAGAAATTATTCGTGTTTAATGTTCCGGGAAATGCTTTTAAACAATATATAAAATGCTGTACAACCTGGATATTTAGCTACCTGATAAACGCATTCTTTCTGGAAATTTTTGTACAAAAAATACATCTGAACGTTTATACCGCACAGGTTATTGCAACACTTATTGCAGCAGGATTTACGTACATCCTGTTTAAAAATTTTGCATTCAGGAGAAAAAAACATGAATCCATTATTTGACTTTGATAAACAATTCAAATGTCCCGTAATCGGAACGGATGAAGCCGGGCGCGGGCCTGCCGCCGGAGGTGTTTATGCCGCAGCAGTTTATTTTGAAAAAATAACCGAAGGTCTGGTTAAGGATTTAGAAATTTTGAATGATTCAAAAAAATTGACTCCCCAAAAACGTGAATCAATTTATGACATTATCAGAAATAATACCGTTAACGAAATCATTTGCATAGAAGTAGATGAAATTGAAACAATCAATATTCTTAACTCATCTCTTAAGGCTATGAAATTTGCCTGTGAAGGAGTTATAAAAAAATCCGGAACAGAGTGTTTAACTCTTGTCGATGGCAATAAGCCTATAAAAGATTACATTTATCCCCAAAAATGTTTAATAAAAGGAGATGCACATTCTGCGTCTATTGCCGCTGCAAGTATTCTGGCAAAAGTTACCCGGGACAGGTATATGCAAAAACTTGATGAAGAATATCCTATGTATAATTGGAAAAAAAATGCAGGATACCTTACCGCAGAACATTTACAGGCTATTGATAAATACGGTTTAACCAAATATCACAGGCCTTCTTTTTTAAAAAAACATTTTGCTAAAATTTCCAAATAAAACCGGAAACTTATTTTTTAGTCCGTGAAATGATAATTAATAATTGTAAAATTTTTTTGATAGTCATGGCTTTTATTACACGGTTGTTTTTATATTATTAGTGTAAGATTACCATTTGTTGACATTTATACGTTTTGTCAAGTGTTTTTACAAAATTCCTTCATGAAAAAATTTTAACAATTTTAACAATATTGAGAAAAGTAAACATATTGATTTTACAGGGTTTTACGGATTGTGACGTTTTGTGAATTTATTGATTAGAATTATTGTTTGAATTATCATTAATTCATAGGATTAAATTTGGGGAAGAGAATGTTATTCTCTAATTAAAGGATAGTTAGGCCCAAAAGCTGAATAAAAAATAGCTAGCCTTGGTGTCAGTGTAAGGAGAAAGAAGGTTATAATGCAGAATAGTTTGAATAAGGAAAGGAATATAGTTGAATTTACCTCTCCCAAAACAACGGCAGCAACAGATGTAATTAAAGGTACTGCTGTACCTAACGGGGAATTTGTATCTCAGGTTGCTAAGCTTAATGAGCCGTCAAAGGCTGCCCAGATTACTCCTTTAAAAATTAAAACCGTCCACGTTATTAAAAAAGACGGCACAAAAGAAGAATTTGATAACAGAAAAATTATAAATGCTGTAAAGAAATCAGCAGTTAGAGCTCTCGTTAATTTGACAGATGAGGACTTGAAACAGATTTGTGATTTCGTAGATAATAATATTGTAAGAATGAATAAACAGGAAGTTTCTATTGCCGAAATGCACAACCTCGTAGAAGGCGCATTAGAACATCTTTATCCGAGCGTTGCACAGAGCTATAGAAACTACAGAAATTACAAGCAGGATTTTGTACACATGCTAGACAAAGTTTATCAAGAATCCCAAAGAATTATGTACATTGGCGATAAAGAAAACGCCAATGCTGATTCTACTCTGGTATCAACAAAACGTTCATTAATATTCAATGAACTTAACAAAGAATTATACAAAAAGTTCTTCTTAACAGTAGATGAACTTCAAGCAATAAGAGACGGATATATTTATATCCACGATATGTCAGCAAGAAGAGACACAATGAACTGTTGCCTGTTTGATGTAGCCTCTGTACTTAAAGGCGGATTTGAAATGGGCAACCTCTGGTATAATGAACCCAAATCCCTTGATGTAGCCTTTGATGTAATAGGGGATATTGTTATGGCTGCAGCAAGCCAGCAATACGGAGGATTCACTGTTGCGGAAGTTGATAAAATTCTTGCTCCTTATGCTGAAAAGACTTTTGAAAGACAAAATAACAAATATTTATGCTTAGGCTTGTCCTTTGAAAAATCAAGAGAAGCAGCTTTAGCCGATGTCCAAAAAGATTTTGAACAAGGTTTTCAGGGCTGGGAATACAAATTTAATACCGTAGCCTCCTCAAGAGGAGATTATCCGTTCATTACCGTAACAGCAGGTTTAGGCACCGGACTTTACGAAAAAATGGCTACAATGTCTATGCTCAAAATCAGACAAGGCGGTCAAGGTAAAAAAGAATGTAAAAAACCGGTGTTATTCCCGAAAATAGTTTTCTTGTATGATGAAAACCTCCACGGGCCGGGCAAAATTAATGAAGATTTGTTCAAAGCCGGTGTTGAATGCTCAAGCAAAACTATGTATCCGGATTGGTTATCCTTAACAGGTGAAGGTTATGTAGCTTCTATGTACAAAAAGTACGGAAGAGTAGTTTCTCCTATGGGATGCAGAGCTTTCTTATCACCTTGGTTTGAAAGAGGCGGAATGGAACCTGCTGATGAAAATGATAAACCGATTTTCGTAGGTCGTTTCAATATCGGTGCTATCAGTTTACACCTCCCAATGATTTATGCTAAGGCTAAGAAAGAAAGCAAAGATTTCTATGAAGTTCTTGATTACTATATGGAACTTATAAGACAGCTCCATATCAGAACTTATGATTATCTTGGAGAAATGAAAGCATCAGTTAACCCTCTTGCTTATTGCGAAGGCGGATTCCTCGGCGGACATCTGGGAATACATGATAAAATCAGACCGCTTTTGAAATCTTCTACAGCTTCTTTCGGTATCACAGCTCTGAACGAATTACAAGAAATTCATAACGGTAAATCTCTTGTAGAAGACGGACAGTTTGCAATTGAAGTTATGGAATATATTAACAATAAGATTCAAGAATACAAAAAAGAAGACGGAATCTTATACGCCATCTATGGTACTCCTGCAGAAAACCTTTGCGGCTTACAGATTAAACAATTCAGAAAGAAATACGGAATTGTTGAACATGTTTCCGACAAGCCGTACGTTTCAAACTCTTTCCACTGCCATGTATCAGAGCAGATCGGCCCTATTCAGAAACAAGATTTGGAAAAACGTTTCTGGGATTTGTTTAACGGCGGGAAAATCCAGTATGTGAAGTATCCGATTGATTACAATATGGAAGCAATAGAAACTCTTATCCACAGAGCAATGGATATGGGATTCTATGAAGGGGTTAACCTTTCACTCTCATACTGTGACGACTGCGGACATCAGGAACTTAATATGGATGTTTGTCCAAAATGCGGCTCTAAAAATTTAACCAAAATCGAGAGAATGAATGGTTATCTTGCATACTCAAGAGTTAAAGGCGACTCAAGACTTGCTGACCATAAGATGGAAGAAATTAAAGACAGAGTCAGCATGTAAAAAATTTAAGATATTTATAACGAGGGGAGATTAGTTACTCCCCTCATTTTTATATAGGGATACAAAAAGCTCTCTTCGGAAGAGAAACAAAGAGAGCTGGCTAATTATTATGAAGAAAAGATTTTTATTAAAGATGTAAGCCGAACACACACACAATGCAAAAATCTTTTTGAGCCGAAATACGACGATATCATCAGTTGTCCCCGACTTACATATACATGATACCATTTGTCTTGCGTGTTTTTAATCTACTTTAGAAGTAATCCTTTAGAATTAATTATAAATACAACATTTTATATAAAAATATTGTATTTATTTTTTCCGAAAGTGTATAATCTATATCATGGAAAGAAATTTTGAATTAGTTTCAAAATATAAACCCGCCGGAGATCAGCCGAAAGCCATTGAGCAATTGGTTAAAGGCTTAACCGCAGGAGACGATGCCCAGACTCTTCTGGGTATAACAGGCTCCGGTAAAACTTTTACTATCGCAAATGTTATCCAGCAAATACAAAAACCCACTCTGATAATTGCACATAATAAAACCCTCGCAGCTCAGCTGTATAACGAATTTAAAGAACTTTTCCCTAACAATGCCGTCGAATATTTTATAAGTTATTATGACTACTACCAGCCGGAAGCTTATATCCCGAGAACAGATACTTATATAGAAAAATCTGCAAGCATAAATGAAGAAATTGACCGTCTCCGGCACAATACAACCCGAAGCCTTTATGAAAGAAATGATGTTATAATTGTAGCTTCGGTAAGCTGTATTTACGGCTTAGGATTACCGGAAAACTATTTTAAAGGTGCCATCACCCTGAAAATCGGTGCTCAAATGGACAGGTCGGAATTAATAAAACATCTTGTCAGCACCCAGTATTCAAGAAATGATCTTGAACTTGAGCGCTCAACCTTCCGTGCACGCGGAGACATTGTGGAAATTATGCCGGCATACGAAAAAATTGTTACAAGGGTTTATTTTTTTGACGACGAAATTGAAAAAATAGTAAAAATAGACCCCCTGACGGG
>CALUTN010000062.1 GCA_944323665.1 Candidatus Gastranaerophilales bacterium
CTATGACTTTTGCTACCGGCTTGATTTTAGTTACTTTAACCGGAGCAGAACTCTTTACCGGAAATGTTATGATGACTTTCGCGGTATTAGAAAAGAAAATATCTCTTGCAAAACTCTTAAGAAGCTGGACTGTTGTTTATATCGCAAACTTCATCGGTTCAATTCTTTTAGCATTCTTAGTTTATTTTGCGGGAATGGGGCATAACGGCGGAGATGCAGTCGGTGTTACAGCTATGCAGACAGCTTTTTCTAAAGTTAATCTCTCTTTTACAGAAGCCTTCTTTAGAGGAATCCTCTGTAACTGGTTAGTTTGCTTAGCTATATTTATGGCATCAACTTCTAAGCGTGTTATAGGAAAGATTTTTGCAATATTTTTCCCGATTACAACATTCGTTGCATCAGGTTATGAACACAGTATTGCCAATATGTTCTTTATTCCAAACGGAATTCTAATGAAACATTTTCCTTCAATAGTTGCAGCATCAGGATTTACTCCTGACCAATTAGCAACTATGACCTGGAAAGCTTTCTTTATGCATAATTTAATTCCGGTTACTTTAGGTAACATTGTAGGTGCATTTGTATTTGTTGTTCTTTTATTCTGGACAGCATATTTAAGAGAAGAACGCAGACAACATTAATAAAAATCTAAGTAAAAGACCAATTTTGTCATTGGTCTTTTACTCTTTTGAAATATAGAATGTCGTTATGAAAAAGTTATTGCCAATATTAATAGCAATTATATTAACAGCAGCCCCTGTCTTTGCAAAACAGAAAGACGGATACCTTGACGAAGTTATTTTAGAAGAATCGGCAACGATTTCAGAACCGTCGGAAGCTTCGCCGGAGACAGAATCTGATATCCCGCAGGAAAAAACTTTGCGTGAAAAATTGAATGATGTTTACCATCTTGAAGTTTACAAATATGATACCCCGAACTTTTTGCTTAAGGATGTCTTAACTAAAAAATTTGATGAAGATTCTCCTCTGGAATCCCTTAATTTATGGGCTGGATATAACGGAAATATTGGTGTTTACATGAATGAAGATGCATCTTCAAACAGCCAGTATGATTTTAATGCTATTAATGTCGGGATTGATGGTAAATTCAAAAATAATACCGCAGATTTCAGAATAATGTTTCAAGACTCGCCATATTCTTCAAGAAACTTTGTTCAGAGTATGTTTGCAGATATGTATATCGCAACAAATAAGATACCTCACCACAGAGTTATGATCGGGCATACAAGACCGCCTGTAGGTATGGAGGGCGGCTATGGTCCGTTTGTTTTGCCATTTATTGCCAGATCTCAAATATCAAGAAATTTCGGTACAGTACGTAAACTTGGTGCCAGAGTATCAGGTGACTACAGTCTGATTGATTATGATTTAGGTGTTTACAGTTCTGACACGTATTTTCAAGAATTTTTTCCGGGAACGGAATTTATAGGCTGGGTTAATTTTAAACCGCTTGCTAAAACGGGTGGAAAATACGGCAGCCTTAAAATCGGCGGCGGTCTTGATGCTGGGAACAGAAGCAATTCTTTTTGTGTAGCCGGAGCTTATATCGGGTATGAATACAAAAGATTTATGGCAAATTTTGAATGGGCAAATGCTGACGGGTATAACGGTCCGAGCGGATTTTCAACAGACAAACATGCCAGCGGTTTTTATGCAACATTGGGTTATATGCTTACTAAAAAACTTCAAATCCTTGCAAGATATGACGAATTTGACCCGGATAAAAACATTGCCCATAACAACCAGAGAGAGTATTCTCTTGGTTTAAACTACTTTATTAAAGGTCAGGGACTGAGATTAATCCTGAATTATGTTTTCTGCCAGAACGATGCTGCAAAAGATTCTCACAGAATCCTCGTCGGAACACAGATATTGTTGTAGGGGTAAAATTTATCAATAAAAAAACTTTATATAAGTGCGATTTTGTTACCTGCCGACTAGCAGGTGGGTGAGTGCCTTAGAATATCCGTTTCCCGCTGGCGATTTTGTATCGGCGGGTATACTTCGCAAACTATAGAGCTTACTCTCCCTTTTTATTAAAAATGTAGGAACAAAATAAACACCTATATAAAGTAATAATATTATGACATACTTTTTTAGGGTTTTCAATCCCGAAGTGTCTGTGTTACAATCCGACTATGAGAGATTTTATAATAAGAGAATTAAAAACAAATAATATTGAATCCGAACTCAAAAGAATCGGGTTTGATTCCTGCTATATCGGACAGGCTTCCGACAAATACAGATATAAGACAATAAAAATATATGACTTAAATCCCGCTCAAGCTAATATTCTAAAGCAAACTGCGCTAAGCTTAGGCGCCGATTGCGGGGTACACAGGGAAGTTATAACCGGAAAAATTGAGATTTCAGATGCTATTTTAGGAGGAAGTTTTTCTCAGCTCGAAAAAATTGCCTCAAGACTCAAAGAACAGCCTTTTTCTTTAAAAAATCTTGGAGAAAAAATCGAAACGCTGGTTCAAGCTAAACAAACCCGTAAAACAAAACTTGCAGGAATTTTGAATCTAACACCTGATTCGCTTTCCGACGGGGGTGAATATTATGGGGGTAAATACGATAATCCGGATGCTGCTTTTAATCATTTTATTGAGATGATAGAAGATGGTGCTGATTTAATAGACATCGGAGCGGAATCTACAAGACCGGGAGCAGTTGAGATTGAACCAAAAATTCAGATGGAAAGGTTAAAGCCTTTATTAGATAAAATACAGAAAGAAAATATAACTTTCCCGATGAGTATTGATACAAGAAGTTCTGAAGTTGTAAGGTTTGCACTTGATTACGGAATAGAAATCATTAATGATGTATCAGGATTAGAGTATGACCCGAAAATGGTTGATGTTGCAGCGGAATACGGAGCTGGAATAATTATTCAGCACTCTAAAGGGAATCCCGCTGTTATGCAGCAAAACCCTGTTTATGATGATGTTATAGAAGAAATTTATTCTAAATTGCTTAAAAAAGTTGATTTTGCGCATTCTAAAGGAATAAAAAATATTATTATTGACCCGGGAATAGGTTTTGGGAAAACAAAAAAAGATAATTTTGAGATTTTGGATAGAATTGAAGAGTTTTATTCCCTGAATTGCCCTGTTATGGTCGGAGTTTCAAGAAAATCTCTGCTCGGAGTAAACGGAGACAATAACGAACTGAAAGACTCGCTTTCTGCTGCAATATCTTACCCTTTAATTAAATCAGGTGTTGATTATTTAAGAGTGCATAATGTAAAACTCCATAAACAATTAATCAGTTTGGCAGAATAAGATTTACCCGCCCGGCTAATTTTTATTTAAAAATTATCGTTTAGTATAATAATACAGTATAGTCAAAGTGAGAATAGTCAGATGAGTATTGCTAGAGATTTTTTGTGCATGTTTGTATTTTTAGCTTTAATAATCATTTTTTATTTATCCGGAAATAATTTTATCCTCCCGATACTACTATTATCAGCCGTTGTAATAACATACATAAATAAATATTATAATTTGAAAAACCGATTAATAGAACAACGTGAATATTTTATAAATACCTTGAGTCATGATTTACGAGTATCAACACTTGCACAAATAAGAGGTTTAGAAATTTTGGTAAAAAGACTTGGATGCGAAGATGATATTGCTTTGATTACTGATATTAATAATTCTTGTAAATATACCCTGGATATGATTACAACACTGTTAAACACTTTTCGATATGAAAACAATGAACTGATTCTTGTTCACGAAAAACTTGACATTGAAGAACTAATCTCGTCATGTATGTCTATAATTTCAAACTTTACTTCAAGTAAATCAATTCAATTATGCTTGTGCGCCCGGAACAAATCCAAATTCTTTATCGCAGACCGTTACAGCATGGAAAAATTATTTACGAATCTGCTGTTGGCAGCAGTTTCTTATTCGGAAGAAAACGGAAAAATATATATAAACGTAACAAAAAACAGCAACAATATAACTTTTGAGATTACTTATAAAGGGACACAGCTTAGTGAAGAAGAACGTCGTAGAATGTTTTCAAAAAATTCGAAATTTTCCGCTGTTGGACACGGAATAAGAATGCATCTGTGCAAAAAAATTATAGAGTTCCATGGCGGGAAAATAAATGTTTCTTGCAAAAACGGAAATACTAACACTTTTTCATTTAATATTCCTCAGAAAAAAGAGCCGGTTCCGGCTAAAACTCTGTGCAACTCTATTTCCCAAAATTTTATATTCTAAATTCGATTTTTAATGTAAACAAATATTTTAAGTTTTATAAAAAATACTGAAAATATTTTTAAAGAATGTTAATATGTTGGTAAGAGTTATAAGTTTGATATGTAATATTAAGGATAATTGTAAAATTTTTTTAACCGACCGGAAAATTTTGTCAAAAAAAAGAGTTTATATGTTTTTATATAAAAATATAACGTGAAGGTACAGTTGTGAATCAAAATCAAATGGTTTATAATAAATCTCCAAATAACAGTATGAAACCTGTTACACCGCCATTGGGGCAGGAAAAATTGGTTTCTAAAGTCAATGCCCTGACAACAACCCCCGCTTCAAGCCATATTAATAACCCGCAAAACTTAGTTTTTAATAATGAAAAAGGAACGACTCTCAGTTATAAGTATGTTGTCGATGAGCTTATTAAGTTGTTAAATTCAAATATTAACAGCATCAATGATTTTTACGGCAAGATTTATTCCATAATACATCAAAGTATTGACTCCAGTTTTTATGCAATAGGATTTTATAAAGAGACCTCCGGATGTATAAACTTGAGACTTCAAGATAAACTGGGCAACAATTACTCTACAAAAGTTTTCCTAAAAGATACGGAAAACCCTATAGTTCGGGTTTTCAATACACATGAACCGTTGTTTATTGAAAGAAAAGATTTTTTAAAACTTGCCTACTATAAAAACTACTCAACAGCCATTCTCCCCCTAATTTCGGTAAACAAATGCATTGGGGTTTTAATAGTTGAAGATGCTTATGCACGGCAAAATATTTCATTATATTCCCTTGTCGCAAATTTTATTGCACTCTATGTTCATAATTTTTATCTAATGGAAAAGAGTGATGAATATGCCAATACTGACCGGCTGACAATGTTATTCAGTCACAGAGGTTTTCAAGAGATGTTAACCCGCGAACTTGAACGGGCAAATATTAACAAACAAAAAACCTCTGTAATAATGATGGATATCTGTAATATTACCAAAATCAACCGTGAATTCGGACATGCGAAGGGCGACGAAGTCATAAAACTGGTGGCAGAAAAGGTACGCCAAAATATACGAGAAGGCGATATTGCAGGTCGCTACGGCGGAGACGAAATCGCTTTAATTCTTCCAAACACGTCAGTAGAACAAGCAAAGTACATAGCTGAATACTTAACATACTCTCTCTCCTGCTGCTTTATTGATGATATAGGACCGATAAAAGTTTCCGTAGGGGTTTCTACATATCCTGATTGTTCGGAAGACAAGGAAAAACTACTCATTTTGGCAGAACAAGCAATGTATATATCTCAAGCAAAAGGATATAAAGACGGAATGTCCGCAATTATAAGCTCTGCTGATTTTAACTTCTGGGATGACATTGCACTTAAATCGTATGCAGAAGTTGTATCCAAACGACATTCGCAGCTGGGTATTAACTATGAAGAAGAATTACTTGAAAAGTTCAACAAAGATCACAAGCAGTCCGGAACAAAGATATGGGATATAGCAACCTCGCTTGCGGCTGCAATTGATGCAAAAGATCCTTATACAAAAGGTCATTCGACATCTGTATCTAAATATGCGGAAGCGCTTGCCAGAGCAATTAACTTACCAGAAAATGAAGTAGACAGGATAACCCTTGGTGCGTTGCTGCACGATGTTGGTAAAATTGGGATTCCGGAAACTGTTCTAAAAAAAGAAGGACCGCTTTCGGATGAAGAATGGGCTATTATGAAGCAGCACCCTGTTATAGGAACAGAAAAAGTTTTGCAGCCAAATCCGGCATTAAGAGATTTAATTCCTATTGTAAAATATCACCACGAACGAATCGACGGAAGAGGATATCCGGAAGGCTTAACAAACGGAGACATTCCCCTTGCAGCTAAAATTGTAGCTGTCGCTGATACATATCACGCACTTATAAGCGACAGACCTTACCGAAAAGGGATGAATATAGAAAAAGCTGTCTCCATCCTTGAAGATATTGCAGGGACACAGCTTGATAAAGATTTGGTCCGGACATTTGTGCAAATAGCTCCCTCCCTTGGAGTTTAGCATATAACTAATTTTCAATTCCGTTTTGTCTATCAATAAGCTTATTATAGTTATCCAAATATGTCTGAGCCACTTTAGCCTTCCCCATACTGTTGTACACATAAGCCAAATTGTATTGAAACTCCGGGACATCCGGTTTAAGGGTAATCGCCTGCAAAAGACTTGATTTAGCTTTTTTAATCTTTCCGAGTTTCATATATGCACACGCCAAATTATAATGCAAATAAGCATTTTCTCTATTTGATGAAATAGCTTTCTTATAATTAGCAACCGCCATATTGTATCTGCCGTCTTCCAGATAAATATTAGCAAGATTGTAATACGCTTTATAAAACTTTTTATCAGTATTTATTGCTTTTTGGTACATAAATATGGCATTTTCACGCTCTCCTTTTTCCTCCATAAGGTTCCCTAAAAGAAGCCAATCTTGTGCAGAACGCTCATTTTCATCAATCTGGAGAATCAAATCCATAGTTCTGTTATAGTTATTATCAATATAAAATGCTGTTGCTTGTTTTGATAAATCAACAGCTGATGCCGCAAAACATGGCAATGATAACAATATCAAAAAAGTTAATAAAACCACTCTTTTCATACTTTAATTATATTTAAAAAACTTATACTTTTCAAATCCGAGATTGAATCAGCCAAAAGTTCATGATAAACTTCTTATGGTAAATAAGAAGGAGTAATTTTATGATTGCGTTATTAAAGAAAGAAGATACAAAAATAGTTTCAGAAGCGCTTAAAGTTTTGGGCAAAGAAAATTTTGCGCTTATTATACACGGCAGCAGCTTCCCTTCAAAAGAAAGCGAAGATACCGGATTTGGGTCTTTTAATTCTGCAGCCGGGCATGATTTGATTGACTATGCATCACAGTATTTTAATGCACTTCAATTAGGACCTGCCGGGAAAACAAAATCTACAGACCCTTCTCCTTATTGCGGCACAATTTTTTCAGGGAACCCGCTCTTTATAGACCTCAAACAGTTAACAGAAAAGGAATGGGGTCATATTTTATCAGAAGAAACTTTCAACAAAATTGTTGCCGAAAATCCTAACAGAAATAAAGGAAAAACCGCGTATTCTTATATTTCAAATGCCCAAATTAATGCTTTGAAAGAAGCTTGGAATAATTTTAAGAACACTAAACTTCTTAAAAAAGAGTTTGAGAACTTTAAAAAAGAAAATGATTTCTGGCTTTCAAGCGATTCTTTATATGAAGCTCTTTCCATAGAAAATAATGGCGATTATTGGTATATCTGGAAAAACGAAACAGATAAAAACCTTCTTAATCCTAAAAATGATGAAGAAAAGAAACTTTATAATGCACGAATAGAAGAAATCAAAAATAAATATGCAGACGAAATAGATTTCTATAAATTCTGCCAGTTTGTGCTTGAACAGCAAAATGAAGCAACTAAGAAATTCGCACTCAAAAAAGGTATCAAGATGATAGCAGACAGACAAGTGGCTTTTTCTGACAGAGATGCCTGGGCATACCAATCACTCTTCCTTGACGGATGGTATCTTGGCTGCCCTCCTGATTATTTCTCAAAAGATGGTCAGGCTTGGGGCTTCCCGGTAATGGATCCGGATAAAATGTTTAATAAAGACGGTTCTTTGGGCGAAGGCGGGATTTTAATGAAAAATCTTTATAAAAAGATGTTCAAAGAAAATCCGGGCGGAGTCAGAATTGACCACATTGTCGGACTTATAGACCCTTGGGTTTATAAAGTAGGTAAAAAACCGATGTGCGAAGAAGGTGCAGGAAGACTATACTCTTCTCCGGAACACCCGGAACTTTCAAGATATGCAATTGCGCGTATTGAAGATCTTGACCCAACACTTGAAGCAGATAAAGAAAAAAGAGTTAAATCTCTTTCTGATGAGCAAATTAAACTCTACGGAAGATTGATTGAAAAAATAGTCATTGCAGCAGCAAAAGAATGCGGATTAGATAAGAATGCCATCGTTTGCGAAGATTTAGGCACCCTTACAAACCCTGTTGATGCAGTTATGAAAAAATACGAGCTACAAGGTATGAGACTTACTCAGTTTGTAGTGCCTGAAAAACCTGAACATCCATACAGATGTAAAAATATTACAGAAAATGTTTGGAATATGGTCGGAACCCATGATAATCTTCCGATTGAAATGTGGGCTGAAAGCATGATAAATACACATGAAGGTTATTTGCATGCGAAAAACCTTGTAGAAGACTTGTTTGCAGAAGCTGAAAACAAAGACGATATTATTGTAAAACTTACTCAGGATAAAAATTATTTGAAATTCGTCAAATTAACAGAAATTTTTGCTTCTAAAGCTAAAAATGTTCAAATATTCTTTACTGATTTCTTCCAGATAAAAGATGTTTACAATCGTCCTGGAACATCAGGAGACCAAAATTGGTCGCTTAGACTCCCTAATAACTTTAGAGAACTTCATCCGATTGATTTAAAGGCACTTTTAAAGGCTGCCATTATTTCCAGAGGAAAAGATTTTGCTGCAAAACATGCGGGTTTAATTGAAAAGTTATCGTAGTTTTTTTGAAAAGATACAAGAAATCCTTCTTAAATAAGAAGGATTTCTTGTTGTAAACTACCTTCCCTTGAGGGAAGGTTAGGATGGGTGTGAACCCGTAAGGGGAAAAAGAGAGATAGCACCCGCCTCTTATCCTCCCTCAAAAGGGAGGAAGTAGGGTAATGCACGATAAACAGCATACTAAATAGATAAAAGAATCGGGCGGGTCAATTCTTGACCCGCCCGTTTTTTATGTTGATTGATATTTAAGCCTGCCAGGTAATATTATACATATCTTTACCTTCTCCAATATTTTTA
>CALUTN010000063.1 GCA_944323665.1 Candidatus Gastranaerophilales bacterium
GAAAATAGTTTGCCCGCTTTTATCCGAGTTTAAGTTAATCTCAAAAAGAGAAGGTATTAATTTTAAAAATTTGTCAGCTGTGAGTTTTGACATTTTTTCACCTACTACTTGACACTACACGGTTCCTGTACATCCTGCCCCTCTAGCCGGCTGATAGAGAAAATATTTCGTAAATTTCTTCGTCTGAGAGTTCGGTAATAATCTTTTCTCCTTCGTAGACAGCAAGGTCAGCGAGTTCTTTTTTAGACTTGAGCATCTCATCAATCTTTTCTTCAAAAGTGCCGAGTGTGATAAGTCTATGCACCATAACATTTCTGTCCTGACCGATACGATAAGTACGGTCGGTTGCCTGCTCTTCTACAGCCGGATTCCACCAGAGGTCATAATGAATAACATTTGTGGCACTTGTTAGGTTTAGACCTGTTCCGCCGGCTTTTAGAGAAAGTATCATAACTTTTCTATCATCGTTATTTTGGAAATCTTCAATAAGAGTTTCTCTCTGCGGAACGGTTAGAGACCCATGGAAGAATGACGGCTCTGTCAGGCATTCCTCGGTAATAATTTTAGTAAGCAAATCTCCCATTTCTTTATACTGTGTAAAAATAAGAGTCTTTTCGTTATTATCAATGATACTTTGAACCAGATCAACACATTTTTCGGCTTTACCTGAAAGTTCTTTCGAGGTACCGCCGCTTTTTAAGAACTGGTAAGGATGGTTACAAATCTGTTTTAAGGCTGTAATGAGTTTAAAAATATTACCTCTTCTGTTAACCCCTGTAAAACCGCTGATTTTTTCCATCATCTCATTAAGAGTTTTTTCGTATAAAATAGCCTGAGATTTTGCAAGATAGCAGTAATCATTAATAACCATTTTATCGGGTAAGTCGGAGATTACGCTTTTATCAGTCTTTAACCTTCTCAGAACGAACGGTGATACCGAGAGTTTGAGTTTTGAAGCTCTGGCTTTTTCTTTAAATCTTTCAATAGGAATTGCGTAACTTTTCTGGAACTCTTTCATTGAACCTAAGTAGCCTTTATTAATAAAATCAAAGATGCTCCACAATTCAGTAAGTCTGTTTTCAACCGGAGTACCGGTCATAGCAATTTTTATATCGGATTTTAAAGCTTTTATTGCAATTGTCTGCGCCGTATCAGGGTTTTTGATATTCTGAGCTTCATCTACAACAACCATTCCCCATGTATTTTTCTTAAGCTCTTCCACATCTATTCTCATAATAGCGTAAGTTGTAAGAATAACATCATTTTTGAGGTCAAGTTTCCTGTCCAAACCGTGGTAAGTCGTTGTTTTAAGAGATGGAGCAAACATTTGAAGTTCTTTCATCCAGTTCCCCATCAGAGTTGTAGGACAAATAACAAGGACAGGATTTTTGAGCTTGCCTTCTTCTTTGAGTTTAAGAATAAGACTTATTACCTGAATTGTTTTACCTAAGCCCATATCATCTGCCATACAGCATCCAAAACCTTTGGAAATATTTGTCCAGAGCCATTTTAGTCCTGTCATCTGGTATGGGCGGAGTTCTCCTGTTAAACCTTTAGGTTCAGTAACTTCAACCGGCTTTGCAAAATCTTTAATAACGTTTGCATAAGCTTCATCATAGTTAAAATCATAGTTTTGAAGCTGACCTGACATTGATGCGTGAATAAGTTCAAGCCTTGTCATTTTCTTATGGTTAGCATTCATTATCTGTTCATAGAGCTTTTTGCCCTCAGCTTTATCTACAAGAATATATTTACCCTTGTATTGAATAAGTCCGTCGCTTTCTTCTACAAGTTTGTTAAACTCTTCCAGCGAGATTTTTTCATCTCCGAGAGCAACTTCGTAAGAAAATTCAAGAATATCATCCAGAGAAATTGCACTGCTTGAAACAGTATTAAAGATAGCCATCAAATCATCAGAGCGAGCCGCTTTGACTTTAGCATTAATAGAGGCCCTAGGAATAATTATATTTGTAAGCTCTTCCGGCAGAATTACTTCAATCTGGGCTTTTTGCAGATAATAAGCCGTCTGGGCAATAAGCTTATATACCTCATTAAGATTCATTATAAGAGAAAGCTTCTCTTCATCCTCAAAAAGAGTTTCCAGCTCCGGCATATAACGAAGTGCGTAATTAAGCTGTTTTTCAACAATCTTTCCGATATCTTCTGTCGCTAAATCCCAAATTTTATCTTTGTGGTATAAATCATCAATGAGAATAGTTTCGCCTGTTTTACGGTTTTTAATATGAATTTTAAACTCAAACTTATCATCACTAATCTTGCTGACTTTAAAGAACGGAATTAAATCATATTTACCTAAATACAGCTCATCAAACCATTGAGCAATATTTTCCGCAACATCTTTACCCTTTAAAAGACATCTTTGCTCCAAATCCTTAATCATATAATGACCGGATTTGATATCCTTAAATCTGTAAGCTTTAATTCCCAAAAACTTGTAGATTAAATAGTTTAAATATTCTCTTACAAAGTTTTCGACAAAATCTTTCGGCTCTCCCCCTTCAATAAACAAGTTTTCAGGGATATTCTTTTCAAGCTCATTAATAATTCTAGCTGATTCCTGATTGGAAACAATAGGTTCATAAACTATTCTGAAAGAGCCGCCGGAAGCACCATCTCTTCTTTTAACAGTCGGTATAAAGTAAAGCTTTTCAATAAGTTTCATTACAAAATGAGTAAGCTTATTAAAGTATGCAAAAGTCTGTGTAAGGGATGAAAAATCCACAATTTCTCCAAAGCCGCCAAAATAGTCCAAAACCAGATCTAACGGCATTACATATCCCATCTGACCTTTGACTTCTTTCGGAGTAAATCTGAACATTGAACCTTTGGATTTTAAATAGAATTGAAAATTGTTTGTAGGTGTAACAAAGAAAGAAAGTTTGCCGTTTTGATTTATCAAGAAGAAATCCGTATTCCTAACGGGAGAATTAGGTGATAAAAATATCCCCTCAAACTCGTCTTCCACAAGCTGATAAATTAGGCTCAATGTATACCTGAAATCCTTATTCTTAAACCCGTTAGGATTTTCACTAAGGTTATAGAAAAATTCATCAATATTATTTTTCTTTAATGATAAATCTATGTCTAAAGCTTCTGCGTTTCCCATATCATTCCCTATTCAAACAAAGGCTTGAAATACCAGAAGGTATTTCAAGCCTTAATAATTTATTTTATCAAAGATTCTGCAGTCATCTCTTCCGGTTTTTTAATTCCCATTAATTCTAAAACCGTTGGAGCTACGTTGCATAAAGCTCCGTCTGACTTGAGTTCTAAGCTTTTAGGTCCGTTTATGACAACAAAAGGAACTTCATTTGTTGTATGCGCTGTCATTGGTTTGCCGGTTTCTTCATTAACCATAACTTCGGCGTTACCGTGATCAGCGGTTAGCAGCATAATAACTCCGTTTTCTTTACATTTTTCAGCGATTTTACCAACGCATTCATCAACCACTTTGCAAGCTTTTGTTGCCGCTTCTATAACACCCGTATGACCTACCATATCAGGGTTAGCAAAGTTTACGAGAATAAATCCGTATTCAGGATTTTCAACAGCTTTTAAAACATTTTCGCAAACCTCGTAAGCACTCATCTCCGGCTGTAAGTCGTAAGTCGGAACCTTCGGTGACGGAACAAGTTTTCTTGTTTCATGAGGCTGCGGGTCATCAATTCCGCCGTTAAAGAAAAATGTTACGTGAGCATATTTTTCTGTTTCTGCTGTTCTGAACTGGTTAATTCCGTTAGCTTCCAAAACATCTCCAAGGATATTTACAAGGTGAGTTTTCGGAAATGCTACCGGGAATGTGAAAGTTTCTTCATAGCTTGTCATTGTACAATAGTAAATATTCTGAAGGACTTTCTTTCTGTCAAAACCGTCAAAGTCTTTAAAATTAATAGCTTTGGTTATTTCTCTTGCTCTGTCCGGTCTGTAGTTGAAGAAGATAATAGCGTCATTATCGTGGATTCTTGATTCTTCTCCGCCAACAACTATAGGAAGAACAAATTCGTCCGTAACACCTTCTTCATAAGACTTTTTAACCCCTTCAACAGCAGAAGCAGCTTTATTACCTTCTCCGAAGAGTAAGCAGTTATAACCTTTTTCTACTCTATCCCAGCGGTTATCCCTGTCCATTATGTAATATCTTCCGATAACACTTGCTATAGGAGGTAAGTTATATTTTTTAAGCTCGTCCTCTACTATTTGTAAGTATTCGCATGCACTGGCAGGAGGTGTATCACGCCCGTCAAGAAATGCGTGCACGTATACTTTTGTCAAACCTTCTTTAGAAGCCAATTGAATAAGTGCAAGTAGATGGTCTAAAGATGAATGAACTCCGCCAGTTGATACAAGTCCGTAGATATGAAGCGACGAGTTGTTTTTCTTTGCATGGTTTATTGCTTCAAGAAATTTTTCGTTCTTGAAAAAAGAACCGTCTTTGATGGCATTATTTATTTTGGATAAATCCTGATAAACGATTCTTCCTGCACCAAGATAAAGATGCCCGACTTCACTATTACCCATCTGTCCGGCAGGCAATCCTACAAATTCTCCATCTGCGTGTATAACAGTAGATGGGTCTTCTTTTATAAGTTTTGGAACATTAACCGGATGAGAAAGCTTTGTGGCATCATATTTTTCTAACCCTTTGCTTATGCCCCATCCGTCCATTATGCATAATAAAACACGGTTTGTCATAATTATCCCTTTCTTTAAAATCTCCCTTTTAACCTTTATAGTTTATGTCAAACATAGCTTAAAGTAAATAGAATCCTAATATACTCGCAAAAAAATAATTTATGAGTTTTACATATTTATATGAAAATTCAACCAATTATACAAAGTTCATTATATATAAATAAACTCAATACTATCACTAAGCCGCTATTTAACTATGCGATATCTGATTGCTTTGAAAAAAGTGTAGAAGCAAGGCTACTGGAGAAAATATATAATAAAGTTTCTCGGCAGATTTTAACATTTACTCCGGCTAATCTTAATTCTACCCTTCAAAAATACCATTGTTATGAACAGAGCGATGTATTGATGGTTATGAACAAACTATCAAGTTTTGCTAATACGAAAAAAATTACGGATTTTAGAAATTGGCTTCAAATTCACAACATCAATTATATAGCGGATTTTAGTTCGCTATATATGACTGACCCCAAGTACGCAAAAGATGATTTTACCCAGGTCTCCGGAATTTTACCGGAAAATCATAAAGTTCATACAAACTCTATCAAACAAGGGATATCTTTAAACCTGAATACAATATTTTCCTACTTCTATAACAGTCGTCATGGCTTAATAGGGAAGTGTCCGCTGCCATACGGAGAAACCGGGGCAATAATTCTTGACTCTGATACAATAAAGCTGCTTGAAAACGTTAAACAAAATAACCCGGTATGCTTTGATGATATAAAGAATAAGTATAAATTTATATATTTGAAAGACTTTGAGAATTCATACAATATATTTGAACAGTACAAAGATTTTTCTAAAATAACCGGGGAAAATCTGGCAGTTTTATACTCGGCTAAGAAAAAGTATCCGGAATATGCAACAGAAAAATTGCTGGATTTAATTTTCAATCGGGAAAATCTTACCAAAATAAAAAGACTGGGTATCAATCCCCTTATAGCCGATATGAATCCGGCTAAAAGTTATAAAATTGAGGATATAAATTCTAATCTTTCATCAGTTAAACCTGATAAAAATGCCTTTTTTGACTCTGTTACAAGGTGTTTAAGCACGTATTGTTTTAATCAGACAGAACGCCTGAAGCTATTGAATTATATTAATAATAATGTACAAATTTATTCATTTAAAACAATAAGTGAAAAATTAGTAAAATTGAAAGAACTTATAGTAAATAAAGTCACTAAAGCCGGCAGAGATCCCGAAAAAATATATTACAATGTTGTAAAACCTGCAAAGAGCTTTTCCCTCATAAATTATATGTATCAAAAGGCTAATAATATTTCTCCGAGCCGATTTTTATACTGGAGTTATCCGCGCGGAGATTTTAAAAATAGCGTTTCATATAAGAGTTTAAATGAACAACTTCCTCAAGGAGCTACTGTTGTTATGCTGGATGATGCAATTATTTCCGGAGAAAGTATTTTGTCTTCTCAATTTAATTATAAACCTTCCAGAGATAAGAATTCCTTTGATATAATCTTTGCTTCAGTCTATTCAACAAATGAAGCAAAGGAAAAATTTGACAGTTATAAAGGGAAGACAAATAATGACAAATTAGTGTCAGTTGATTATCAATTTTTAAATAAACTTCCTGTGGAAATAAAAAATAAAGAGCCCTATAAAAATACTTTTATTATGTTTCCTTATAATTCTCCGGACAATAATTCGGCCATTTTCCAGGATACATGCAGACTGTTTTATCCTGCAAAGAGTTTTATTCAAGGCCCGTGGTTTTATTAAGGCTTAAATAGATAATAACTGACTATTTTTCCTCCGTAGTTGCGCTCTTTTAAAGGTTCGTATTTCGTAATAACAGGTGTAGAATGTTCCGCTATTATTAATGTTTCAAAATTTATTAACGGAAAAACCTTCTCATAGATTTTACTGTCATAGGGAGGATCTATATAAATAACGTCAAAATCTCTTTCCCGTTCTTTTAAAAATTTGATACTGTCGCCAATTTTTAAATTAGGTTTAAGTCTGAGTGACTCATAATTTTTTTTTATAATTGCGCAGGCTTTTGGATTCTTTTCAAAAACAGAGACCTCTTTAAACCCTCTGGAAAGAGCTTCCAGCCCCATAATTCCGGAACCGCCGAACATATCTAAGAAAGTTTTTCCCTCAAAATCTCCCATTATGGAGTATAGCGTATTAAAAACCCCCATCCTGACTTTTGATAATGTCGGACGCGTAATCTTTTCATCCGGAGCTGTAATCCTTCTCCCTTTATATTTTCCCCCGGTGATAATCATCAGTTAAAGTCCAGCTTCTCTATCTTAACCCTGAAAATGCTTTCAATATCAATACCGTTCAAAACAGATGTGATAAGCTCTTCCGGAACAATTTTTTCGTCAAGATGAGGCAGCAGCCCCAGAATACTGACATTTGAATACTCTTCTACAACTCTTGTTATAGCTGTTAAAAGTTCCTTTGAACAACCTTCCCGAATATTATTTATAACAACCCCTCTGATATCTATCCCTTTTTCCTGCGCTGTATAAATAGAAAGAAGAGTATCATTTATAGAATCTTCTTTAGGAGTAATTACAAATAAAACAGGTATTTGGAGCTTTTTTATCATATCTGCCGTTTGCAAGGAAGGTGCAATCGGACTCAGTAAACCGTTATCGCCGTCAAGTAAAACGCAATCTGTATTTGGAATTATTCTTTGGTACTCCGTATTAATTAACTCAATATCAATAAATTCATTCTCTTTTTCTGCGGCAATCAACGGCTCCGAATTTGTTTTAAACAAATACGAAAAGTGAGTATTTATATAAGGGTCTATTGATTTTATAAAAGTTAAATCCGGAGACTGCATAAAGCCTTTAATCTCAATACCTGATGTCTGAATCGGCTTATAAACACAGGTTGAATACCCCAAACTTTGCATTGTTGCAGCTATTCCCGCTGAAACAAAAGTTTTTCCGTCACCCTTATTTGCAGATGTAATATACAAGTTTAACATAAGCTAATATTACCACTTTTTATTTTTACGGTAAAGCCGATTATTTTTATTAATTAAGAATTTGCACCGTAATGTTTCTTGAACGAGGCTTATTATCAAAATCCACAAGAACAACCTGCTGCCAGGTTCCAAGATTCAAAAGTCCGCCGACCAAAGCAATAGTAACAGAACTGCCGACTATAGCAGCACGGACATGAGCATAGCCGTTGCCGTCATGCCAGATTTCATCATGATGATATTCCTTTCCCGTAGGAGCAATTCTTTCTAACGCTTCCTGTAAATCTTGTACCAAACCGCTTTCATACTCTATTGTTGTCACCGCAGATGTGCTTCCTTGTACTGAAACACAGACAATACCATCTTTAAGCGCATGTTGATATACACAATTTTGAACCTGCTTTGTAATGTCTATAATATCATTATTCCCTTTTGTGTTAACCGTAAATTTTTCGTTAATAACTCCCATATCAGATGCTCCTTAATTTATTACTTTGTATAATGTTGGCGCTTCCTGAACACTTACATTGCCTTCAGGAACTTTTAAGACTTCGACTTTTTCCGAACCCGCTGCATATTCAATTTCAATTATATCGCCGATTTTTAATTGTTTGGCAGGTTTAGCCGGATTTCCGTTAACAAGGACTCTTCCCATTTCCGAAACTGAATTTGCTACAGTCCTTCTTTTAATCAAACGTGACACTTTCAAAAACTTATCCAGTCTCATTTATAACCCTCTGATAATTTCTTTTACAAGGACTTTAAATCTGTCTTTAGCAATCTCTGCAGCATGAATAACATCAGAATGTGAAAGAGGTACTGCGCTCACACCTGCTGCTGAATTGCAGATACAGCTTATACCTATAACATTCATCTTAGCCCAAGCTGCAATTATAGCTTCAGGCACCGTTGACATCCCTACGGCATCCGCACCCAGTGTTCGTGCCATCCTTATTTCGGCTGGTGTTTCGTAAGAAGGTCCCGTAAATGCGATATAAACACCTTCCTGCAAATCTATACCAAGCTTTTCTGCAGTTTTTTTAGTTAAATCAATCAATTCAGGAGTATAAACACTGCTTAAATCCGGGAATCTTTCCCCCATAGCTCCGTCATTTTCACCAATCAACGGATTTGTACCCATAAGGTTTATATGATCTGTTATCACCATCAAGTCCGATGGATTAAATGAAGGATTTACTCCGCCGGCGGCGTTTGTAACAATAAGGGTCTTTACACCGAGCTTTTTCATCACTTTTATCGGGTATACAACCTTTTGCATTGGATGACCTTCATAAAAATGAAATCTCCCCTGCATCATAACAACTTTTTTTCCGTTAATTTCTGAGAAAACAAGCCTTCCTTTGTGTCCCGAAACAGTAGAAGCCTCAAAGCCCGGTATTTCTGTATATGGAATTGCAAGAGA
>CALUTN010000064.1 GCA_944323665.1 Candidatus Gastranaerophilales bacterium
TGATATGTTTCCTCACACTTATCATATAGAAGATGTTGCTGTTATAAATGTTTAAATGTAAAATTTTGTAAATATTAATTTAAGTACGGTCAATTTCATGGGTTGCTTGTATTTAACAATTAGGAAATATTATTCAGAAAGGTTTTATTATGTACAATTTATCAATGATTACACAGCAGTCAAAATATATGAGCCAACCAATTTTAAAACCGGAACAGCCTGCTTTTAAAGGTACAGTGTTAAAGACGCAAAATGTTTATAAAATGGGAGAGATATCGTCTGCGGCACTGGCCGGCGGATTTGGTATAACAGGTTTGAATAAAGGCAGAACTGCTGCGCTTGTTCAGTTGGAAAAAGAATTGGATGCCCCGGGGAAAAAAGCTTTGAAAAGAATCCTTAGGGATGAACAGAATGCCTCTTTGGGGATAATAATGAAACTGATTCCTTTCTATGCAAAAAATCCCCAAACAGAAATAACTTCCGAGATGAGAAGTAAATATTTGGCCCGTCTGTCCAAATTTTTTGAATAAATACATCAACCTGCGCTTTACAAATATTACGAAAAATAACAATAATTATAATTTTGATTGGATTTTAAAAATGTTTAACATATAATTATTTCAGTAAAATTTGTGAGGGAGAACACCATGTTGAATAACGAAAGTGTCGGTAAAAAAATAGTTGAAGCGTTGAAAAAACAAGCTGAAAATATTGATGTTCCTGAAGAGACAGATACAAAGAGAATGCCGGAAGAACCGGTATCAGTACCGCAGGATTTTAATACCCGGGATGATTTTTTTGCGGAACCATTAAAGCCGGCGAAATCTAATAACTTTTTTGATGATATAGAAGAAGAAAAAGAATCGCTTTTTGCAGAGCCGTCAACACAAACTCCTATGACAGAGAATTCTGTGGATGGATTTGAAATGCCTGCAAATATTGCAGTTTTAAGAAAACTTATCTCCCAGCTTCCCAGCGGAGTGTCAAGACATACCGGCGCTCAGATTATTAAACAAACAATGGAAGCCCTCGGTATTTCAATGAAAAGTGTTCTTCAAGATGCACAACAAGTTCAGGAAAATTTAAAAGTCTCCGCAAGAGAATGCCAGGGAACTATCCAGGAATACAAAAAACAAATTTTAACTCTTGAGAAACAATCTCAAAGTTATCAAAAACAGTATTCTGCATTAAACGATTTAATCAGTTTGTTTATTCAAACAACAAGATAAATTTTTAACAATTAAAAGCAAGCGGGCGGCTAAAAGCCGCCCGCTTGCTTTTAATGATATATTTACCCTTGCCGCAAAATAGACATTAAATTTCAAAATAAAAGCCGGAACGAAGGTTCCGGCGTATCCCATTATTACTTAATCGTAGTTTACTTAATCATTAATGTAACGATATACTCCTGAGAGGGGTAAATATTTACCCCTTTAATTCTACTTTATAACAGTGAAGAACTTGAACTCTGCAGGCATTATCTTACCGAAAGATAATGAATTAGTAGCAGCTACAAATTTTTCTTCAATGTAATCAGTTCCGTCAAACCTGAACTCGGAAACTATTGAATAGTCGCAAGAAAGCTCAATTGTTTTATCAAAAACTTCGTGGCCTTCCCGTTCTTCTGTCCGGGAATTTCCATTATCTTCTACAAGAAATTTTTCAGTAGGAGAATTATAGTTGGCTACAACAAGAATAGAATTTTTCAAACCTTCTTTTTGAATCTGCCATACAACAAATCCGTCATCATCCTGTCTTATTATATGAGCTTCTCCGTCAGTAATTACGGAATTATTCTTGACAAATCTGTCAATTGCATCAAATTTTGAGAAGAAATCATAATCTTTATCACGTTTCATAGAAACTTCATTTCCGATGGCAGCTTCAATTCCGCCGTTTGTAAACGATTCGTCTCCGTCAATATACATTACAGGACGTTCAGCATTTCTGCCGCCCGGGAGGAATTTGTATTTAAACCACTTAAACAAAGCACCTTCTTTTCCTAACTGAGCCGGATATCTGTTAATAGCTTCAAACTCGCCGTCCTGATTATTGTAGGTTTTGAGAATGGAGAGAGGTATAGATTTTTTAGCCTCAGAATTATAATTTGCCAGTCTCAAATTATCATCCGCAATATCTTCCGGTGTTTTATAGCTTTGTGAAACAATATCATTTCCCCAGAGAAGGTCAAATCCCATATCCTGATGGTATTCTTTATAATAATTATCCCAGAGCATATATTCCGCTAAGGAAGCAAAGTAAGGAACTTTTTCCTTCATTGCCGCATTAAGCATTCCCAGCACTTTTCTCGGCGCTCTGTAGCTAATCGGAGTTCCGTCTTTTTCGGAAACTTCGTCAACAATATGGTCAATATGGTCAACCCTGAATCCGTCAAAGTTATATTCTTCCTGAATATTTTTCATATAATCAATAAAGAATTTTATAACATCATTATTATATTTACCGTTTTCCAGACATACAAAATAGTAAGGTGTCTGGCAATCAAGGTTAGCAAACTCTGTTACATCTTCTCCTTTAAAGTTATAATGTTTAAAAATCGGGTAGCTTGCGCCTTCCGACATCTTGTCAAACACCGGCACCCCAGCTGAACACCACGCACCGCCCGGAGCCGGCCACATACCTTCTTTTATTAAAACCTGAATAATTTCATTCTGGTTTGTGATTTCATTTTCTGACATCTTTTTAGAATGATTGTGTGCTGCTTGAGCAATTATCATCTTAGCTTTTTTATGAAGCCTGTCTTGAATAGATTTTTCAAGCATAGAATTTGATAAGAAAATCTTTGTATCGGATAAAAGTTCATCAATTTCATCAAATATTTTTCTGTAATGTTCGGTTAAATCTCCAAAAGATTCACCTTTTAGATATTTTTTATAAATTCCGCTTACTATTGCAAGATCATCTTTAGAATATTTATCAGCCAATTTCTCAGCAGAAGAATCAACATTTTTTGACAACTCTTCAATCAGAGCATTAATATCAAACCATCTTGCGCAATCAGGGTTTGTTAAAACGATTTTAGAAAATCTGCCTGTCTGCGGAAGTATATCATAAATAACAGGATGCCCTGCAAGCTGGGTTAATTTAATAAATGCTTTAACCTGCTCATCAGCATTCAATCCTGTTTTTTCAGCGATATTTTTATCCTCAAGATTAGGGCTTACGCAGCTCGCCGTCGGAAGATAAGCACATCCGAATTCTCTCGGATGGAACGGAATCAGATACATTGTTGTATTAAATATTCCGTTATCAAGATTTCCGGTCGGAAGGATAAGAAGTTCTCTCATCCAATCCATAAACTTGCCGCAATCGGAAGAAGAATTTCCGTTACCTAATCCGGCAAGGTTAATAAGTTTAATATTATGACCTTCTTTTTGAAGCCATTTTGAATCTTTAACATTATTTCTTGCAAGAACACTTGCTTTTGTAAACTCAAATTTTCCGTCTTTGAAAACTCCGTTAGCTTCCCATTTTGACTCAAGTGCAAAAAGAACTTCCGCATCGGATAATTCTTCCAGCGCCTTGATTTGAGGATACGGAAGATAACCGAATTTATTCATTGTTGATTTTAAGTATTCTTTTCTCTCATCAGAAATACTGTCAAACGAAAACATTTCTTTTAACTTTGAATAAAAGTCATTCAAAACTTCCGCACTGCTTACTTCCTTCTTAAACAGAAATTCTAACATTATTTTCTCCTTGGATTTGTGATTGTGATTGTTGAATGTAAACTTAGTATATAAGGATAATATCATGCTCATATATTTTTTACAAACTTTCGTAAATAATTGTTAAGAGAAATTGAGTGATTAATGGGCAGCTATTTTTAAGCTATAATTAAATAAAGAAAGAGGGATGCTGATGAGCGGATTTAATTTTCTTGACGCTATTATTTATTTAGCCTTATATCTGTTTATTATTGGTTTTGCAGGAGTTCTTATTTACGGAATAAAAAAATACAACCTCGAAAAAAGAATCGGCGGAATTTTTGTAACAGCTTTAGTAAGTTTATTTTTATTATTTATAATTAATCAATTAGCAGTGATGGGGTTATATTTCTCAAGTATAAATAATTTTGTAAAAAAAGATTATAAAAAAGCTGCAAATTTTTCGGAAATGGGAGCAAGGATTGCGATTTTCCCGTCACAAAAAAGCACCTTATACGGGGAAGCCGGCATAGACTATATGACAATGAAAAACGGTGACAAAGCACTTATGAGTTTTGAAAAAGCTTACAAAATAAAACAACCTTGCCGCTGCAAAGATAACAGCTACCTGAAAAATGATTGGACAATTTTTGCATCTTTGTTGTATACCTACTTAGGAGATTATGAAAAAGTTTACAGACTGGCAAATGATACCGGCAGATATAATACCGCAGCCGTTGCCGCTATTTGTGAAAAAGATTACAAAAAAGCACTTGGATATACAGATTTGAATTTATTAAAACAAAAACGTTCAGCAACCTTGTACGGACAAAGGGCTTATATTTACAAAAAGCTGAAAAAAAATAAGTTAGCGCAAGAAGATTTCCAAAAAGCAATTTCTCTTTGCAGAAAAAGTAAAACCTGTACAGAGATACAATACCAGCAACAAAATGACAGTTATTGGAATAAATTTTCAGAGAAGAAAAAAGAGTATTTTAGCATTAAATAAGCCTCTTCTTATACGGTTATACTATTAACTTAAAATAACAGTTAGTGTAATGTTGAGCATATGCGAGAGGTTATGGGGTTGCATCGCAAAGTTGAACAAGGGAGCATAGCAAAAGATGTCAAATTTTGCGATGCTTCAGCTAAAACTTCAGAACGACTAAAAAATAGCTTCCCTCCTGATTGGGGAGGGAAGAAAAATATTAATATTAAACTAAGAATCTGCCAGAGCAAGTATCTTAAAGTTTTTAATTATTCACCATAAACGGTTATTTTAATCCCCCGCCAGAAAATAAATACAGATTTTTCTTGGATATCTATATAACTAATTTTCTTGATACCTCCATTTTTAGCGGCAGTATCGATACTGGCATCCCCTACTTCAACTAAAAATAAAATATTATTTGTATTCGCTGTACCTTTTTTCAGAGTAGATAAATCTTGTACTTTATTACCTGTCGCAGTTACAGGATATGTTGCATCAGTATAAAATAAACCCATTGCATTTGCCGGTATTGTTGATAACATAAATACTAATCCTAAAATTACAAAAATCTTTTTCATTCTTTAAATCTCCTTATTCGCCATATACTATTGTTTTTGTTTGTTTAACATAAATTGGTATGAAAAATAGCGGTATATATACCTTACTTACCTTACAATCTACATAGTGAATTTTTGTAATTCCGCCATTCCTTGCTGCAGTACGTATACCCCTATCACCTGTTTCAATCAGACCCAGAATATTATTAGTAGTCGACTCTCCATACTTTAGATTCTCAAGAGAAAGTTTTTCTTTATCTAAATTCTTAGATACTTCTATAGGAAAGCTACTACCTGTATATATTGCCCCAAGGTCAAAATTTTTAGTAATGTCATATGGAAAGGCATATGGTCGTGAATCACTGTATGCATATGCAGATTGTATACTTATTATTGCAATACATAGCAATAATATAACTTTTTTCATATTGTTTCTCCTTTCTAGCAATGTTATTATAACATATCAAAGCAGTTATGCCAACATGTGGGATTAACCCGTGCTTAATTATGTAATAATGTTAATCCTATGAAAGTAAAAGATTTTTATAAAGCCTTTGGAAAACGATTAAAACAATTAAGATTAGAAGCTAATCTCTCACAGGAAGATTTAGCAGAATTTGTAGGAGTTGCTACAAAAACAGTTAGTTATTGGGAAAATGCGCATAATCCGGTGACTTTGAATAAAATCCCGCTTATTGCTAATGCCTTGAATATCCCTATATATAAATTATTTGTCTTTCTGGATATTGATGAAAAGAATGCTAACAAAGATTATCTCGCATTATTGCAAACAAGAACAGGACAGGAATTGAAAGTTCTTTTTAGAGTCATAAAAGAATTACAAAAAATGAAAATTGATTAATTGCTAATATAATAAAGATATGAATTAAGATTTCAACTTGTTATATCTTTCTTCTTCTCTAAAAATAAGAGACTAACCACTTAATAATCCCTATTTACTATTTACTATTTACTACCTCCTCCCCCCTGCTCTTGATTGAAAATCATGTTTATACTAAGATTTTATTGGTTATGCAATTCGATAGGCAGAGCCCTAGTCTGTAAATAGCATTATTATTTAATTTTACTATCACTATGGATGGAAATGTATAACCCGTAGTAAAACACAGTTAAAACAAAAGGAGACACAAGATGTCAACAGCATCACTTATTGAACTTTTAGAAGCAGGCGTTCACTTCGGACACCAAACACAACATTGGAACCCAAAAATGAAACCGTATATCTACGGTGCAAGAAACGGTATCTATATTCTTGATTTAAGAAAAACTTCAGACTTATTAGATGCTGCTTACGATGTTGTAAGAGATTATGCTGCTAAAGGTAGAAACGTACTTTTCGTAGGTACTAAAAAACAAGCTGCAGAAGTTGTTGCTGAAGAAGCACAACGCTCTGGCGCTTACTACATCAACAGAAGATGGTTAGGCGGTATGCTTACTAACTTTGAAACCATAAGAGGCAGAGTTAATAAATTAAGAGAACTTGAAGACTTTATCTCTTCAGGTCACGCTGAAAAATTACCTAAAAAAGAACAAGCACAGTTAAACAGACAAGTTGCTAAATTAAGCAAAACTTTAGGCGGTATTAAAGAAATGCGCGGTTTACCTGATATTATCTTTGTTGTAGACCAGGCTAAAGAAGATATCGCTATTGCAGAAGCTAACAAGTTAAATATTCCTGTTATCTGTTTAGCTGATACTAACGCTAATCCGGATGGTATTAACTATATCGTTCCCGGTAACGATGATGCTATTCGTTCTATCAAGTTAATTACTTCAAAATTAGCAGACGCTGTTCTTGAAGGTAAGCAACTCAGAGAAAACAACGCTAACACTAAAGGCAAAGTAGAAGCTGTTACAGCTGCTGATGCCGGTGTGGAAGAACCTGCAACAGTATAAATAAAGTGAATAAGAACCAAGTAAATAAGTGAATAAGTCGGCAAAAATCACCTTATTAACTTATTAACCTATTACTTATTAACTTAAAAAGAAGGAGAAAGTATAAATGAATATTACAGCTACTATGGTAAAAGAGCTTCGCGACAAGACCGGTGCAGGTATGATGGATGCAAAAAAAGCTCTTGTTGAAGTTGACGGCGATATGGAAAAAGCAATGGAAGTTCTTCGTCAAAAAGGTATGGCTTCTGCTGACAAGAAAATGGGCAGAATTGCTGCTGAAGGAAGAATCGGTTCTTTTGTTGATGATAAAAAAGGCGCTATGATTGAAGTTAACTGCGAAACAGACTTCGTTGCAAAGAATCAGGAATTTATCGACCTTACAAACGGGCTTGCTGAATTAGTTGCAGAAACTAATCCGGCTGATGTCGATGCTCTTCTCGAAACAATTTGCCCTAAATGCGGAAAAACAATCGCTGACGTTATTAAAGCAAAAATAGCTTCTATCGGTGAAAAAATCACTGTAAGAAGATTTGTAAGATATGAAGGCAACCTTGCAACTTATATCCACAACGGTAAAATCGGTGTTCTTCTTCAAACAGATGCACCGGATGCAGCTCTTGCTAAAGATATCTGCTTGCATATAGCATCTTCCGCTCCTGAATTCGTTTCAAGAAAAGATATTCCTCAATCAGTTATTGATGAAGAAACAAGAATCGAAATGGGTAAAGAAGATCTTGCTAACAAGCCTGAACAAATCAGAGCTAAGATTGTTGAAGGTCGTGTTAACAAATTAATGGCTCACAGATGCCTTCTTGAGCAGCCGTTTGTTAAAAACCCTGACCAAACAATTGAACAGCTTATTTCCGGCAAATTCAATATCACTAAATTTGACAGATTCGTTCTTGGCGAAGGACTTGAAAAAAGAAGTGATAACTTTGCTGATGAAGTTATGAGCCAATTAAAGGGCTAAGGGGCAAAGGGATAAGTATAAAGGGAAAATATATTTATTAACCCCGGAGTTATCCCGAAAGCAAAAAATAACAGAGGGGGCGGAAATTCTGAAAGAATTTCCGCCCCCTCTGTTTATTCCTGCATTAAAGTTAAAAAAACTATTTCCGGAGGATTAAGAAGCCTAAATCCGCTTAAGGTTCCTATTCCGGAAGTTATGTAAAGAGTTTTATTATTTTGTTTTATTAATCCTTTTGCAAAAGCTTTCCCATGCACAGACGGAACAAAAGGAGGTCCGAATAACGGAAGAACAACTTCTCCACCATGAGTATGTCCGCTCAAAGTCAAAGAAGTTTTATCCGGAGCGGAGTCAAAAGCATCGGGATTATGAGAAAGTAAGATTGTTGGCGTATTAATTTTTCCAACGGTCTTTTTAACATCAACATTATCAAACCACCAGTCACCAACGCCGCAAATTTTAATTTTTTTAGTATTAAAAAATATATAATCGGATTTATTGACCAAAAGTTTAATATTGGTATCTTTAAGAATACTTTTTACCACCCCTGGGGGATTGTAATCGTGATTTCCCAGTATTGCATAAACACCGCACGGAGCTTTGAGCTGATTCAAGGCGGCTGAAATATCTTTATGAGGAATTTTAGAAGATTCTATAAGTACAGCATCAAAATCCCCGAGTATTACAATTAAATCCGGATTTTGCGAATTTATCATTTTTACAATTTTTTTAACTTTTTCAAGATTAATTTTCTTCGCTCCGATATGTAAATCGGAAACGACCGC
>CALUTN010000065.1 GCA_944323665.1 Candidatus Gastranaerophilales bacterium
GTCTCTGGAGCTTAGCAAAGCTTTGTAAAAATTGTTAAGATTTTTGCATATTTGGACGGCTCGTTAGAGGATGTTAACAATTTTTACAAAGCTTTGCTAAGCTCCAGAGACGCAAGAACCAAACTTGCAATTGCAGCAAAAGCTCAGGACACCTTTTCAGCAATCAAAATAACTGCGGCGAAGCAGGAAAATATTGAAGCAGGAACTTCTGATAATGCAAAAATAGATATCGAATTGACTGCTGAGGAGGAATCTCCTCAGACGCTAGATTTCGGTTTAGAGCAGGAAATTATCCCGCTCGAAGAAGAAGAAAACGGATTGTCCTTAGATGGAATCGGTTCAGATGAATTAGAGGGACCGGTATTCTCTCTGGAAGATTCAGACGATTTTCAGATTGAGGAACTTGAACCTGTAGAAACAGAACTGGAAACTTTTGGCGATACTGAGGAACTTCAACTTCAAGAAAAGCCGGTAAATATTCAAGAAGAATCTACAGAAATCGAGGACACCCCTGTTGGAGAAATTACTATCGGTCTAAGTAATTTTACGGATGAAGCAGAAGAAACTGTTGAAATTGAAGAAAATAATGATGATATTGATTTTAATGAAATAGTCTCATCCCCGCAGGAGGAAGAATTAGAAGGAGCCATGGATGATTTTTCAATAACAGAGGATTTGCCTCCCGAAGTTATTGTTGTGCCTGAACAGGATGCTGAACAGGATAATAGCAATATCATACAGGAGTCAAGTCCTGATGTTGACACTGATTTTAGCTACTCTACGGAAGTAACCCCAAGCATTGGAAGCTTGGAGGAAGAGGATGAGGGTTTATCTGAAACGAGCCTTAATATTGAAGAAGATTCAGAAGGTTTGATTGAAGAAAAAGAAAAGGAAGATGCGCATAATGCCGAACAAGAGCCTCAAATTGATGCATTGTTCAATAACACCGGAGAGGAAGAAGATAATTCAAGCGAATCTGAAGATTACCCCGGTAAGAGTTTAATATCGAAAAAGAAACCTATCTCAAAAGTTATTCCGATTGTAGGAATTCTTGCTATAGCAGGTGGATTATCCTATTTTGGGTATACTAAATTTTTTGCAACATCGCCTGCAGGACTTCCGCCGGCACCTGATGTAAAACAAACAAAGGTTCAAAAAACGCCTGTAAATACTGCTAAAAAACCGGAACAGCAAGAAGCTATGCCTGTTGAAACCGTAGAGAATGTAGAAATGCCAAAACCTACAGATGAAGGAACGGCAGTGTCTATCCCTGCGATAGAACAAAATTTAGATGCTTCTATTTTGGTTTCCAATCTATCCGTAAATTGGGAAGTCCCTAGCGGTTATGTATCAAATACCACAGCAAAGAGATATTTCCTAAAATTAGGTAAAATTATTCAGTTAAATTTAAAAACAGAATTGCTCTTGCTCAATAAACCGCCAATTACAAATAAAATTGCTGTTGAATTGGAATTTGATAAAGCTGCCAAGAAATTTAACGTTAAAGGTATAACTGTTTCAAGCGGGGAGAAAACAATTGATGAAGTAATCATCAAGACAGTGGAAAATGCTTTAGACATAAAGCTTCGAATGAATACAAATTCATTCGGTAATATAACGGGAAATCCTGTGCTTGTAATTCATTTATAATATGGGAATTATGTTTTATGGAAAAGAACAATAAGTATTACGATTTAATAATAGAATTAATAAAAGAGAATAAAAAATTTGCCGGTAATGAAAGCATTCTTGAAGACATCGCTGATGATGTATACAATCACGCAAAAGTGGTTTTAAACTCTGTAACAAATGAGGATGTCGTATCAGCATATCTTGAAAAAGTTATTTCAACGTCGATTATAACAGTTGCAAAAAGATTAAATCATAATTCAAGACTCCAAAATTCAAGCGCCCTAGAAGCAATAATGGCCGCCAGAAAAGCGGCAGCTGAATCCAAAGCGGCGATGAAACAATACTCAAAACCGGTTAATACTGAACTTGTTGATAAAATGATTAACGGCGTGGAAAATATCGCATCTGAAACAGAGCCGGTTGTAATAGCAGAACAAGAGGTGCAATTTGTACAGGAGACAGCTGCTTCCGATACTAAAATAAATGCTGACGAAAGTTTAGAAGAAAATCTTACTTCAGATACTGTAATATTAAAACCAGAACCAGAGTATGCCGATTTGGAAATTGAAGAAACGGAACAGGAAACTTTAAACATTCCGGAAGAAGATGTAATTGAAGAAATATCGACTGCTCAAACGGACTTCGAACAAAATAATGAAATTTATAATCTTGAAGAGGATGACGGTTTTAACTCTGAACAGCCTGAAGTTGTCAACAATACTGAATCAGAAGTTTTTTCAGAAAATTTAAATGATATTTATAGTATTCCGCAGGAAAATTTACAGGATAATGATATACTTAATACTGATGATTTAGAGGGACAAGAGTTATCCGAAAATGAGGAATTGCAGGTCTCTACGGAAGATGAAGACACTTTAACATTTACGGACATTAATTCAGCAGAGCTTGTAAGTGATACAGATTTATTCGAATCATCCAAGACGCAGGTATCTGATATACTTTTTGAAAAAACACCGGCCGAGGATTTTGATTTAATGGATGAACAACCTCTGTTGGAAGAAAATATTCAAGAAGATTATGGTTTACGTCAAGATACTGAAACAGAAGAATTGTTTGACATAACTGCAGACCAACTAAATGATTCAGAGCCGAAGACTAAAGAGCTCTCTTTTGCCGGATTAAAACCGGATTATACGTGTTTTGATTATATCCCGGACTCAGAAAGAGAAGATTGGGATGAGGAGTATGTTTTACAGGCTCTCAGTGAAATCAATAAAAAGGACTCTGAGGTCGATATCTTTAAAGTATATGAGTTAAGATATAATAACGGCTATACGGTAAAAGCTATTTCCAAAGAGCTTGGATTAAATGAAGAACAAGTTTTAGATACTCTGGTTGAAATATCTTTATTAGTAAAGGATTCATAATTTAATGCTATGTCCCAAATGCAAAAAAGAAATTGAAGACAATTCTTTAAAGTGCAGTTTTTGCGGTGCAAGAGTCGGGTCAATATGCAAACTGTGCGGTTCCTATAATCTTATAACCTCAAAAGAATGTGCTCATTGCGGTAATATACTTTTAAAAATCTGCCCTGATTGCGGAGCTGCAAACCTCCCCGGCGCGAGTGCCTGCCGCAAGTGCAAAACAATTTTTTCAACAGTAACTGAAAAAAAAGAAGAAACTGATATTAAAATCAGACCTGTATACACCGTAATTGCAAACTCTCAACAAAAAGTAAAAAACCGTTTATTAGAAGCTATTAAGGACTGCGGCTCTAAAGTTATAACACTTAGCGGTGAGAGTGGGGTAGGAAAGAATCTGGTATTAAGATACTGTATTAACGAATTAAAAACTGCTAAATTAATTTGGCTAATGGGAACCTGCACCCAAATTTCTCAGCTTTCACCTTTTGGTTTCTTTCAGGATTTATTTTTAAATTTCTTTAATATTAATAATTTTTGTCCGGATACACTACAGCTTAAAAAAAATTCTATAAAATTTTTTAAACAAGATTTTCCAACTCTTGCCAATGATGAGATTCTTGACCTTTTAAATCTGCTGTATCCGGAGAATGTTGATAAATACGAAAACATCTATTACAACAAAGCAAAAATGTTTACCATAATGAAAAAAGTTGTAATAACGATACTTGAAAAGATGAAAGCAGTATTTATTATAGATAATTTTGAATATATTGACGGAATGTCATACGACTTTCTGGAAGAATTACTAAAAGACGATTTCGTTCTTGAACGGAGTAAATTCATTATATTATCTTCCGAATCAAAGCCCGGTTTAGGCAGACTTCCTTCACCAAATCTTAATTCCGATAATTACGTAGATATGGCAATAGCTTCTTTTACGCCAAATCAAATAGAATTACTTTTAGGACAATTCAGTGGAATTAAGTATGAAAAAATATTTATTGAACAAGCTATAAAAATCGCCAACGGGAATCCGGCTTCCGCGGAACAAATAGTACTTTTGGATAATGATGTAAAACGCAGACATTTGAAAGCACCTAAATATAATTCGTTGGAAAATGTTATAGCTTTAAGGTTAAATATCCTAAAGCAAGAGGACTTGAAAGCATATCGGTTGCTTATGGCACTGGCTGTTCTTGGAAAGAAGTTTTACCCTGCCATGCTGGAAAATTTTGATAATAATCCATCACAGGAATTTGAAAGGATTATTGAAAAACTTGTAGATAGAGGTTTTATTACACAGATTAACTCATTGTCATTTGAATTCAAGAGTACTGAAATCTGGAATTATATTGTAGCAAATGTGAAAAATGATGAGAGCTTTGAAGAAATACTGAACATTCTATACGAAATACTGCGGATATATAAGCAATCCTCCATCGCACTGCTGGGTTATATTGTTCAAAAACTGAGCAATAATGACCATGCTTTTGAAATTTGGACTATATTAGCAAAACAGAGCTGCTATGTTGGAGATATCGGGCTTTACATTATAGCTCAAAAACAAGCCTTAAAACTGGTTGAGAATAAAACAAGCCCGTATTTTCAAAAAGTGAAAAAAAATATTTATACCAGAGTCGGGAAACTTATGGAACCGATTGATTATAACTCTGCCTTTGAATACTTGCAAACTGCAATAATGATGATAGACGATGATGAATCCGAACATATTGAATTATTAGGATATCTGGCATCTTGTACAATGAAAACCGGTAATTATTGTGGCACTATAGAATGTATAGACAGTGTGCTTAATAAGATTCCTGAGAACATGGCATTTGCCAAAATACTCGTAAAAACCAGACAATGCGGTCCTATGCTAAAACTGGGAAATTACGGACAACTCATTAATCTGGTCGAAACAGAGCTTTTGCCTGAAATTGAAAAAACACTTGCCAAGGGGAAAGACCTTGCGGTAATGCAAATTTCAAACCTCTATAAAACATGGATTGATACATATTTTAATTATGCAGAGGCACTTACCATGCAAGGTAACAGCAAGGCTTTTGATGTTATACAAAGTATCTATGACATCCTCGAAAAAAATAAAACATCAGAACCTGCCATAGTTTGCAAAGCTTATCTGTTACTGGCACTTGCAAATACAATGAAAGGGGATTTTAAAACTTCAAAAAAGATTTTGGAAGATTTATTAAAGGAATATCCCCTTGACAGTATGGATTCATTCATAATTTCAAGATGGAATTTTATAGATGTATTAAATAAATTCTTTGAAAGAGATTTTAGCACCTTATCTACCGAACTTTTTGACGCAGCCGCTTATGCAAACAACGTTAATGACAGTTTTACGAAAAATATTTTAAAAACATTGCTTGCAAAAATACTTAAAGAAAATAACCAAACGAAAAAAGCTCTGGAAATCCTTGAGGAACAAGTTGCATATTTTGCAAAATCCAAAATTGCTAGCGGAGTACTACTATCCTGGTATCTTATAGCAGAAATAAAATTAATCACGAGCGGTACGCAATTTGCACTTGATATTGCAATGAAAGCTCTTGATATAGCACAAGGACCCAATATAAATAATTATTATTTTATAGCTCTGTTTAATAAACTTATCGGCGAAATTTATCTTGCTAAACAAGACTTTGAATCATCAAAAGTATACTTTGAAAAAGCTATATGTATTGCAAAACAGTTTGGAATGGAATATGTTTTGCTAAAATGCTTCTTGCAAAAAGCAAAACTCTACCAAGAACTAGCTTTACCAAAATCAACCAAACGAACCGATTATATTAAACAATCACTCAAAATATTCCAACAGGCAAAAAATCTTTCCATTGTAGCTGAACAACCTGTAATTCAAAAAATTATAAAAGAAGAATTAAATGTTGTAACCTCATTCTGCAAACTTAACGGTATAACCTTAAAAAGAGACGAAAAATAATTATACATAATCATCAGGATTACCGGAATAATCTTGAATTATCCCGTTAGTATTTGTATCAACGGCAGCTTCATTGTAATCTTTTACGGATTCTCTGTATGCAAGTGCACGTTTATTAAGTTCATCCATGGCCATTGGTCCGGTTAAAACTTCAATAACTTCGCCATTTACATCATAGAGTTTCAAGCGGGGAATCTCAACACCTTGCGGATTTTTAAATCCCATTAATGACATTGGACCGTATTCTCCAAATCCGTCTTTTATTTCATAATAAATTTCTTTCAGATTTTCATTATCTAAGCAAGAAAGGGCAACATTATTGCTTGTTTCCCTTTGCACCCAATCTTGAACAGTCTGAGTTTCTTCAAGAAGTTCATTCAACTGCTCTGATGTCGCTTTTATATTTACATACAGGGGATCTCCGCCCCTTCCTACCGCAGTCGGTCCTTTTTCTTTTGGTTTGAAAATTTTGTAGTTAGCTTCATCAATGATTTTATTCCCATTATTATTTTGTACATCAGGATTTTTTTGAATGCTAATTTCTTCTGACATAAGTATTACTCCTTATATAATGATTTACGGCATAAAATAAGGATTCTTTAATATATACTTATACATTTTTACAAATATTTACAATTAATCACTTTATTAAAACAAGTAAGCAGTATTATTTTATATTAGGGAACGCGTAAATTGTGCCGTCGCTTCCCCGCCATTTTAGATATCCCATTTTGGGCGACCTATCAATATCAAAAGCTGATACCAATGCCCAATTACCGCTCATTTTGGTTAAGCGGATTTGTTTTACGTATCTGAGTTTGGCGACAGTCTGAGACATATCATCGCTTTTGGCATGTAAAACTTCATAATCATCAGGCACATCTTTCAAGAATCTAAGCCCGTATTTTCTGCCATACAAGTTATAAAAATTCAGCCACGGCAGGAACTGCATCCTATCAGCAGTCAAAACCCAGCCTTTAGCCCCGGTTATGCGGTCATAGATAACCTCTACCCAGCCTTCGTCTCCGATATCAGAAACGTATAAAAACCCTAACTTTTTCTCATTAATTAATAGTGCAAAGACATTATCCGGCATTGTTTCCGGATTATACGAAAAAGTCATTTTTTTGATAATTCCGCTATTGGCTTCAGGGTGGGTATAAATTGTTATATCATCATCTGTCTGATACATTCCGATAGCATCTTTAGGAATTGAACTCATATAAAACGGCATTGTATCCGCAAATACAGGAAGTGTCAGCAGCATACATAAAATTATTAAAAACTTTTTCATAAAACTCCCCTCCAGTATTGTAGGATAAATAAAATCTAACGGCAACTTTACTCTCTGAAAGCCAAATCCGGCATATTTTTCTTAAGTACTGAGCGCAGATTTGCCATTTGAGTTTCAATAGCTTCGTCTGTCATGGTTGTATTTGAATCTTGAAGTTTAATTCTGAAAGCAACTGACTTAAATCCTTCTTTAACGTGTTCGCCTTCATACACGTCAAATACATCGCAACCGTTAAATAGTTTGTTATCAATACCTTTTTTAACAACTTTTTCTAATTCATCCCAGCTTGTAGTTTTAGGAATAATAACCGCTAAATCACGCTGTACTTCCGGGAATTGAGGAAGTTTTTTGTATCTGACGGTGTTTTCATTGACGCAAGAAATAAGCATATCCAAATCAAGTTTGAACAGGTAAACATTCTGATTCATCTTTAATTTGCTCTTAAGTTCAGGGTGCATTTCTCCGTAGTATCCGATAATTTGCGGCTGTTTGCCCAAAAGGGTCAGAACAGCAGTCTTATACGGATGGAAACATTTATGAGATTCAGCAAGCGGAGAATCTGCAAGAAGCATAGCCTTTATTCTTCTTGTAAGTCCGAATTCTTCCAGAACTTTATCCACTATACCTTTAACCGTATAGAAATCAACTTCTCCTGTTTGCTGCCAGAGTGAGTTTTGGATATTTCCCGTGACAACCCCGGCAAGAGTCTGGGTTTCTTTAACTCCTGCACTCTTAATACCAGGCTCAGATACTCTGATATAGCTTCTTCCGATTTCATAGCCCCAGAAATCTTTCTGCCCGTTGTCATAATTATATTTAACACAATTAAGCATACTTGCCATAAGTGTTTGTCTCAGCATTGTATAATCTTCCGATGCAGGATTCTCTACATAAATTGCATTTTCTTTATCGTAGGAAATATTGAATTGCTTCAACAAAGGTTCACCGATAAGAGAAGATGTTGCAAGTTCATTCAAACCGCAGCCCATCATAAGGTTGCGGACTTTAGAAATAACTCTTTCCGCCGTAGAAATTTCTGCAGAGTTTGATTTGTTCGGAAGGGTCGGTGAAATTTTATCATAACCGTTAATTCTTGCGATTTCTTCAATCAAATCAGTTTCTCTTGTAACGTCATTAGCTCTGAATGACGGAACTTCAATCCTTGCTGCAGCCTCGTTTTTGCCTAGAATGGTAAAACCGAGATTTTCAAGTATTGAAAGACATCTCGATGATTCAATTTCACAGCCGAGAATTCTTTTTATCTGGGCGAATCTAAGGGTTATGTCAATTGGCTCAAGCTTGTTTTGCCCGGCTTCTGCAATGCCGATAAATTCTGCTTCAGCATATTTTTCAAGAAGTTCAATTGCTCTGAATAGACCCGGCTTAACTGCTTCTATATCAACTCCGCGTTCGTATCTTG
>CALUTN010000066.1 GCA_944323665.1 Candidatus Gastranaerophilales bacterium
ATATCAAGAGAATTTGAAAGCCCCATGAATATTACTTTATCATCTTCATGAAGAACTGTTTCGCCGCTCGGGATAAAAAGCTCGCCATTTCTTGTGACTCCGACAATCAAAGTATCTTTTGGAAACTCGCAATTTTTAATCATAGAATTGACTAATATTGAATTTGGAGCTATTCTATATTCCAGAAGTCTTGCTTTACCTCCGGCAAAGTGTTCAACGTCTAAAGCCTTTGCAACTGTTATAATACGGAATATTTCTTGAGTAAGAAGCTCTTCCGGCCAAATAACATAATCTACATAAAGCCCAAAATTGTATTCGGCATCTTTTGTAATCCCTAAAGATGACTTATACTCTTCTTTTCTTACAAAGCACATTGTACAAGCTTTGCTCATCTTTTTTACCGTAAGACACGCAACTATATTTAGTTCATCAGAATCAGTACAAGCAATAAATACATCAGCATCTTTGACATTTGCCTGCTTAAGGATTTCAATATTTGATGCGTTCCCGTCTACAAAACTTATATCAAGTTTGTTAAACGCATCACATTTGTATTCTTCATTATCTATTACCGTTATATCATTATCGGCGTAAAACTCGGATGCTATCATTGAACCGACTTCATTTGCGCCAAAAAGTATCATTTTCATAGACAATATTTAACTTCAAAATACTTATAAAGTCAATTTCGTAAATTACCCCAGATTCTTAATAACTCCGGCTATTTTGCCGATTAAAATCAACTCATTTACGGTATTACCGCTAATTGTACGGATTCTATACTCGGGGTTATCCGATTTTATAATAATTTCGTCCAAGTTTTTTGATAAACGTTTGACAAAAATTTCGTTATTAAAGCAGAAAACATAAATCTTGTTATCCTGAATCTGTTCACCTTTCCAATGTTCTACAATAAGTTTATCTCCGCTGTCAATTGTAGGCGCCATACTATTTCCGGCAGCATTTATCATTGAATACTCTTTTAATTTTGAAAAACCGCTGATTAAAATTTCAGGAATCGGAAGTTTAATTTTTTCTTCCGAAAATACGATATTCCCGCTTCCGCAACTCGCAAATACGTCTGTATAGTAATCAATATATACAATATTTTCATCAGACCCGGTTGTTTCATTAAATAAAGTAATATTAAAATATTCTTCTATTTTTTTTAATTCACCTATTGTAACTTGACTCTCATTTTTAATGCGGTTACTTACAGTCTGTCTTGTAATACCCAAACTCTCTGCCAGTGCAGACTGATTTATATATTTACCGGTTTTATTAGGAATAATTGTCAAAAGTTCTTCAAGTTTCATATTAACCGCCATAATAAATTTATACTTGACATTTGTATGATATAATCTTACAATATAAGACAAGATGTTAAATTGCTTATTCTAATTTAAGCACAAATCAAAACAACTGTCAATTCAGTATATGTTGTTAAGCACACGGAATTAAGAATTTTAAGGGAAGAGGTTTAACCAGATGGGGTATAAATATAATGTATCATGCAGTGAGACAGCGTCAAAAAACTGGACACCAAGTGCAATTGATTGCTACAGGTTGGGATGCTCCTGTTCCAAATGCAATTTATATAAAATATATTTTTCAAATACGGAAATGAAGTGCCGAATGAAAGACACAGTGATAGAACTTGTGAGACGATACGGAGCTCCGGAGAAAACAGAATATGACAATACAGACCAGACAGCTGAGCAGTAAATATAACGGCAGAAAGGGCGGTCGGCCTAAAAGCAATTCCGTTGAGCGAATTGAACTTCCGGACATAAATTTGGTGATACTTACACCAAATCAATATGGTTCGCTGGTTGAAAAATACGGTTACGAATTTATAAAAAAGGCTCTTTCAATTCTGGAAAGCTGGCTTGCTCACGGAGGAAAGAGCTCGGTAAAATATATCGGTAAAAATCATTATGCCCACTTTCGTTCAGATGGCTGGGTCGTAAATACAACTAAAAGAGAGGAAAACTTTAGCGCCGGGGAGTAAACATTTTAAGTTTCTTTGCAAAAAGACAGGCCGGTTTTTTAGACCGGCCCGCCCCTTTGGGGTATTTTTCATTTTTGAGTTTGCTTATCTTACCAACATTTCTTCTTTTGTTTGAAAATAATTAACAACCGTATCCATTACATTATCAAAGAAAAAATCCAGTTCTTTTGAAAGGCTGTTCTCAACAGAGTTTGACATCATTTCATCGCTTAGTCTTGATAACATTTCATTTTCGATACGCATATTCTAAATCCTTTCCTGTATTAATTCTCTGAACGGTTTTTCGTGCACAAATTTTATATCGGCATTTTTTGAAAAAACTTTAGTGTTCCGGGAATCTTTGTTACAAAAATTTACACTGTTGTTTTTAATGATTTATAAATAAAAGTCAAAATATATAACACTTGTATATTCAAGGTTTTTGTACTAAAATATCTCTTGTAAAAGACCGGATGACGAGGGGAAAGATATGAAATTTACTGTTGGAAAAGAAGATTTATTAAACGGCATAAGAATTATAGAAAGGGCTACTGTTGTCAAAGGACTTCAACCTGTTCTGGCAAATGTTCTGATTGAAACGGTTGATTCAAGCAAGATTAAGCTTACTGCTACTGATTTTGATCTTTCAATTACTACCGTTATTAATGCAAGTGTAGAGGAGGAAGGAAAGTTTACACTCCCCGCAAAGAAGCTCGGGGAAATTGTCTCCAGACTACAAGATGAACTGATTAAAATTGAGCTTAACGGTTCCGTTGCCACAATTACCTGTAAAAAATCCAAATTTGATATTATCGGGATATCTGCCGGCGAATTCCCGCAGGTGGAAGAAAATATTTCAGAAGAAGATGCTATTGAAATAGAAACAAGGCCTTTTATCAAAGCAATCCGGCAAGTGGTTTCTGCGGCAGCAGGATATGAGACAAATAATTTACTTTCAGGTGTTGTTTGCGAAGTTAATAAGAATATACTTGAAATGGCTGCAACTGACGGTAACAGACTGGCAAGAGTCAGAGAAGTTGTTAAAAACAATTCTGCTGACTCAGAAAAAACTTTTGAAATGCTTATTTCTTCAAAAGTTCTGGCAGAATTATCAAAAATCTCATTATTAACAGAATCTGAGACAATAAAAATCTGCAAAGAAGTCAAAAAAATTGTTATAACCATTGATAAAACCAAAATTATTACAAGATTAATGCAAGGTCAGTTCCCTAAATATAATCAACTCATACCGCAGACATTTCCTAAAGAAGCAAAAATCAATAAAAATGATTTAATTTCTGCGCTTGAAAGAGTAGCCGTTATGGTTAACGAAAAAAACAGCATTGTTAAGTTTGAATTTTCGGATGATGCACTCAAATTATCGGGCGATTCTCCGGAAGCAGGGAATTCACAGGATATCATAGATATTAAATACTCCGGAGAATCGCTTGCAATTGCTTTTAATTATAAATTCATCCTTGAGTTTTTAAAAATTGCAGAATCAGAAGAAATCAAAATTCAACTAAATACTCCCCTCTCCGCAACAGTATTTGCGCCATGTTCTGGAGAAGACTATATCTATCTGGTAATGCCGGTACAATTACGCGGATAGTGTCGAAAACGAAGGAAAAACAAATGAGGGGAAAAGCGTTTAAATTTGGAGATAATATTTCAACAGACCATATAGCTCCGGGGAGATTGTTTCATCTGCGTTCTGATTTGAACGAATTTGCAAAACATGTTCTTGAAGATGCCGATGAAAATTTCGCTAAAGAAATGAACAAAGGAGACTTTATTGTTGCCGGCAACAATTTCGGACTCGGTTCATCAAGAGAACATGCCCCGCAAATTATAAAAATCTCCGGAGTCGGAGCTGTAATAGCAAAATCCTTTGCCAGAATTTTCTACCGGAACGCTATAAATATAGGACTTCTTGCTATTGAATGTGATACTGACGGAATTGACGCCGGAGATGAATTGGATTTGGATATAAAAGCGGGAACCCTTAAAAATCTTACTAAAGGTACTACCATAATGATAGAACCGCTTCCTGATGTTATGATAGAACTGCTTCAGGATGGCGGATTAATTGAACATATAAAAAAGAATGGGGATTTGATACTGGGATAATGAGTGACACAAAAGAAATCATAACCTGTCCTGCCTGCGGACATTTAATGAAAAAAATATACATACCTTCGGCCGGAGTAAATGTTGATTTGTGCTCTGAAGGATGCGGAGGAATCTTCTTTGATAACCGAGAGCTCGATAAATTTGATAGCGAAACTGATGACATTAGCGCTATTGTTGACTCATTACGGGACAGATCTTTTGAAATTACTGACGAAACATTGACGAGAACTTGTCCTATATGTAATACTCCTATGGTAAAATTCGGAGCCGGCGGCGGAGAACTCCGTATTGATGTCTGTAATGTCTGCGGCGGTAAATTCTTAGATCACGGAGAACTGGAAAAAATTCGAAAACATGACGAAAGTAAAAATAACAGAATTTTAGATACTCTATTTAAGAAATTTGATGATAACTACTCTTCAAGACAAAGAGAAATTATAGAGAAGGCTGCCGGTTACTATCTTAGTAAGGACTAGTCCCTTGTCATAGACAAAAGTATCTCTTGAGGAATGTAGGTATTTCTGACCCCGAGATCAGTATTTGCCATAAAAAATTCTATTGTGTCCCCCCTATCTGCACCCAACAAATCAAATGGTATCGCAAGGTCAATAACTTCATTATAATTAATTTTCACACCTTCAGGATTGACAAGAGTCCAAATATTCGGATGAATAACTTTAGATAGCCTTATAGGATACAATGTATCTTTTACAAAAGTAAGCGCCATCTCATTTTCAAATTTTTCATTCAATATAGGATATGAATTCTCCGAACGGCTTATCAACCTTATATAAGCCCTCTGGCTGACTTTCGTTGAATTACGGATATAAATATAGAATTGGTTTATCCTTTCAGCAAAGGTTAATTCTCCGGAGCTTTTATTTATATGCAGTCTGAAATACATATTATTTTCATCACATCCAAATAAAATTTTGTCGATATTTTTACTCTCTCTGTAAACAGGTCCATCTAACATGCTTATGCTTCCGGAATGATACCAGTCATCACTACTGGACAGCAGCCCGTCCATTCTTGGTGTAATAGCCCTTGACGGATGTTTGAAGGGCATTTCATACTTTGTTATAAGGGAAGTATCCAAATTCTCCGGCGGTTGCATACCTAAAAGCAAATAAACATTTTTCAAATGTTCCCTAAACATATAATCGAAAACAAAATCTTGCCCGGAATTATTCGGCTCACCGTACCACCAGAACCAATCACTTCCTTCTGCAATAAAGAGTTCTCTTTTGGCAAGTTCAATATTAGGGTTGTCTTTGTGTTCTTTTATATAATTTTCAAAGTCATCTTTCGTTTTTTTAAGATAGGCCCAGGCTTTATTTTTTGTAGCTTCGCCAATCCAGTATTGAAATGTTTGGTCAATCCAAGAACCTGAATATATTTTGTTAAGTGGTTTCTTATGACAATCATTTTCTATATAATCAGATATCAAAACTGTTTCAAGAGTTTCATCATTCTCAATAGAAGAATATATTTTTTCGAGGAAATCATTACCGTCATTTTGATAATTTTCCCAGCAATTCTCGCAATCAAGAGAAATAGTTAACAGGTGTGTATCATCCGGAGATACAAGGAGTTTGCTTTGTATTATCTTTATTTTATCAAACAAATTTCCTGCAGCCATGTAAGGATCTATACCCGCATATTCAAAATTGATAAGATTCGGAATAGAACGGTCTCTGAATATTATATCAATAGGTGCTCCTTGATACTCATATACTTTAAGCAGATGGTAAGGATCACTCAGGTTGCCTTGAAAATCCCTTATGAAGTCAAAGTTAATTGAGTTTGCTAAAACACCTTCATCTGAAATAGTCCACTTTACACCTTCTTTAGCAAAAATATTAAGAGTCTTAGGACCTACACAAAGTTCCGGAGGCCAGCACCCCTTCGGACGAACACCAAACACTTCTTCAATCCTATCCAAAGCACGTCTAACTTGTTCACGAGCATCATCATACATACCCAACGAGGCAGGCAAACCTTCTGTTGTTATAACAGATTTAATAGAGGTTTTTATATCGGCAAGAATCGGGAGTATAGGATGATAGTACGGACTTGTTGTTAATTCAATTCTACCTTCGGAAATATATTTTCGATAAGTCGGAACAATTTCCCTAATTATTTCCCGTTGAATATTTATAATCTCTGTCCTGTCAGCAAGTGTATAGCCATACTGTTTATCCCATAACTCCTGTAACCGGGGATACCTATGAAAATAAACAGGATCCATCCAAACAAGATTAAAAAGAGCCATTAAATCCGATATCTCTTGATTTGAATAATCATCAGGGTTACAGTTATCAGTAGAAAATCTTTTTTGGTATAGTCTTTTATAGTTCTCACTTTTATATACCATCGTTTCATATTTAGAACTAAAAAAATTATTTAAGACAAAAGATTTTTCCTCGCCGGACATATTTTCCACATCAGAAATCGTAAGCTCAGAATGTATATCATGAGCACCATTTGCATAATCAATAATCATATCCAAAAGAGCCGGAACTATGTCAAAATTCAGCTTTAATTTCGGAAATTTGTCCAGAAAGAGAGCCATGTCCAGATAATCCTTTACAGCATGGATTCTAGCCCAAGGCATAAGATAAGTGCCTTCAATTTCATATACCGGTTGATGCATGTGCCAATAAAAGGCAATAGATAACTTTTTCACACTTTACTCCGTTTAGTAAGAGTATACAGGAAAGGACAAACTTCTGCAAGTAACTCTAAATTATACAAGAATCTTATAAATAAAACCTCTTATTTATACTCAATCTTAATTCATCAGGCAAAAAAAATTTCATTGTTTTTATTCTGAATATGAATATAGATACTCGCTATAACTCGTTAAATTTTAAAACCTCATACAAAAAAGTTTTAACTCCGAATTTTGTACTTGGAGAAACTTATGAATGCTCCACATATTTTTTTGTAAAAGATTTTCAATGGAACAAATTTTTTAATTATATTATAGATAAATTTAAAAGCACACCAAAAGTAAATATCTTTTCCTTAGCCTGTTCTGACGGCTCGGAAGCCTATTCTATTGCAATGCTTTTACTATCAAAACTGGGTAATAATGCTCAAAAGTTTTTTCCGATAACGGCAGTTGACTTTGATAAGGATATAACCCAAAATGCAAAAAACGGTTTTATGGATTTATCTGCGGAAGATGAAGTCAGAATAAATAAATATACCGGCAATAAGCTTAATAAATTTTTTAGCAAAACTGATAAAACATTCCTGTCTGACAAAATGGGCGGCACCAATAAACAAGTTCTTTTAACCAGATTCAGAACGAAACCCATTTTAAGGGATAAAGTTCTCTTTGTAACAGAGGATATAAATACATATATTGATAAGCTTCCAAATAACAACAATTTGATTTTTTGCCGAAATTGCTGGCCGTATTTATGGAAGACAAGTGAAAAATTTGCCCGAAAAGTTTCCGATAAAATGGACATGTCTTCATACTTGATTACCGGCAACTATGATACCTTAATGTGTCCTATAAACGGTACCGCATCTTATGGACTTTCCTTGAGCAAAGAGTTTCAAAATGTATATGATAAATCCGGAAATAATTATTTTGATGATATGCGTCTTTTCTTTTCCGAAATAAAAGATGATATATAAACTGTCAACATAAAATAAAGTTTTATGAGATTTGTAATATAACTCTGTATTTTCTTTGCTTTAAATTGAAACAGGCACTCCATATCACTATCTTCCCATCCGTACGAGAATCCGCTCGAACCCTCGGTGCAGGTTGTCCCACACAACACCTTAGTTCTGTAGGATGCGGTAAATCTGTGATTTACCGCATCCTACCTGCTAAGATTTATACGAATAAAATTAAAACAAAGTATCAACAAGTTTTCTTTTTATTTCTGCAAGCAATCCTTCTTCTCTCGGGTCAATTAATTTATATTCTCCCATAGCTTCATAAAGTTCTATTCTACGCTGAAGAGATTTTTCTTTCTGGGCCTGCTTATAATAATTCTTTGCACACGGATTAGAGTATTCTTGAATCATTTTACGTGTTATAGTTTTAAGCGGATTACAAGTATCCGGCATTGTAACAACCGCAGAAACCCTAAATTTTTTTGCTTGAAAATTTTGATTATTTATTGCAGCAATTTTCATATTAACCCCTTACTAAATAAATCATATATCTGTTGTAAAAGAACGCATGGTTTGATTTCATGTTCCACATGGTTTGATTTTTTGGGGCAACTTGTTCTTTAAATTTTCTACAGTCTATTTCTTGTTTTTAATCTAAATTATTCATTAGCCCTGCATTTTATCAAGCAGGGTTTTAATTTCCATAATTTTTTCTTTAGCGATTTCAGAAT
>CALUTN010000067.1 GCA_944323665.1 Candidatus Gastranaerophilales bacterium
CGATATGATGGGACAGAACAGCTCGTCAAGAGGATTTAACAGCTTTGATTTTACACGCGAACCCGGGAATGCATACAGACACGAAGCTAAGAAGTCATCAGAAGCCCTGGATATAACTAAAAATTTAAATGTAACAGCAAGAGAGCTTTTTGATAAAAAGCCCATTTCAGTAACATTCACACAGATGGATAAATGCGGCTATTGCAATGGCGGTGGTTATTGTTCACACTGTGGCGGAACAGGTATCCTTTCGACCCCAAAAACGATAAAAGTACGATTACCAAAAGATGTTCAGGAAGGTAAAAAGGTTCGGCTGAAAGGAGAAGGTAAGACTGATAGCTATGGTAATAAAGGAGACTTGTATCTGGTTATTCACTTTAAAGATCCTGAATACGAAATTGAAGGCGCAAATTTAACCAAAGAAATTGAAATCACTCCGCCGGAAGCTGTTTTAGGATGTAATAAAGAAATTGAAACCCTGCATGGTAAGATAAATATTAAAATTCCGGCGAGTGTATCAAGCGGTCAATCACTCCGATTAAAGAAACTTGGACTGCCTTCTTCCGCAGGATTTGGAGATTTAAATGCTAAAATTAAAATTGTTATACCTAAAAATTATTCAAAAGAGATAATTAATTTGTATAAAGAAATACAAGAAAAGACCTCCTGAAGGAGGTCTTTTTCCGTTACATACTATATCCAAATGTTGTTTCTTCTTCCGGATTATTTTGTAAACCGTTTAATTGAGAATTAACCCAGTCAGTAAACCCGTTTTTAAAGGTTTCCGTGAACATTTCCAAACAATTTTGCGGGTTGAATGATAACTTCTTCCTCAGCCCCAGCCATTGGTTTTTCTCTGAAGTTGAGCTTAATATTGCCATATTCTGAGCATAGTCAAAGACATTACCGAAAGCTTCATTATTAAATTCAATACCATTTGCTTCACACATAGCCATTGATTTCGCAAGCATCGTTGATTTTAGTTTATTAGTCATTTCTTGTGCAAGATCCTTATACTGTTCGGCTTTTCTTCTGGGCACACTATCTACAAGGGTTGCACCAGTTTCTAGAGCATCCTGAAGCAGAGGATTTACATTTCCATTATCGTCGGTTATTGCTTTAGTATAATCAATATCTTGTATATCCATATCCAGGTTTGATGCATTCATTTCATCTACTGTTGTTGAAATAATTTTATTAAATTGTGTTGTAAAAGTACTAACCAAATCCTGAACATTATATGACGATTTTGAAAGCCCGAAAAAGAAACGGCTTCGCGGCATAACACACGCAGATACAGCATTTGCAGAAGCTTCGTTGAAAGCTGTTTCAAAAACAGTTTCAATTCTCTCAAAAGGAATACCTTTTGCCTCCAACTTAACGCTTAATTGTGTTTTAAGCTGCTCTTTTAATGTTGTTTCAAGCAGATTCTTTGCCTCATCTTTAGCTCCATTGAGGCCTTTATTTCCCCGTTTACGGGATTTAATTGTCGCATTCTCATAATATCCGGGGATTTGACTATAGTCTATACCGGCAGGTGATACATCAACCATGACATCTTCACCTGTTAAACCCTGAAACATATTATTAACCTGTTCTTGCTGTTCTGACTTTTTCTCTTCAATAACCGTCTGCAAAAGACTTTTTGAAGAAATTTCAGCTATCATTTTCTCCATATCTTCGTTCAGTTGCGCTGCATCGGTATAAAGCAGCAATAATTTGTCAATAGCAGTTTCGCTTGCTATATTTATACCGTGTAAATTTAATGTTATACCTTTATCTAATGCTGTATTAAAAAATTCTTTTACAGAATCTTTTAGTTTATTAAGTTCTCCGGAATCCACATATAATCCGAGGCTGTTATATTTAAACCGGTATTTCCCGATAGAACTTGCCATATTTTGCAAGTCACTTTGACCTAATGATTCATTTAAATGGATTGTTAAATCAAACCAAAGATTACTACCGTTATACGAGCTGATAAATCTGTCAGCTATACCCTCAAGCCTGTTACCAAGCGAATTAATTATAGATTTGAGCGTATCATCATTAAGAGTTTTGTCTGAACTCCCCAAACGTCTATATACATCGTTAAGTACTCTGTCCAGCGCCGCAGATTTAACGTTGCTTGAAGCATCTACAAGAATTTCTGTTTTTAATTCCTCATATTTTCCCGGTAATACAGCCTTAAAGTCTGCAATAAGGTCTTCCCCTGTATATTCAGAGATAAAAGTTTTCGCAAAATCTTTTAGAGCGTCCCTTACTTCATTAAAATGAATAAATTTTGAACCTGTAAAGTCCTTTAAAATTTGCGCAAACATTTGATTTAAAATTATATTAACTTGCGCCTCAGCTCTATAATCACGCAGTTTGCTATCCGTCAGTGTTTTTTCTTCTTCTGAGATTGTTTCCGATAATTCCACGCTGTCAGATTGATTTGTCAATTCCATAACAGTCTTAAACTCGTCTGCGCTAATTTGTCCGTCACCGTTAACATCGAATTCATCAAAGTTTAATTTAATACCGTTTTGCGAAGTAATACTTCCAAATTGATTAATACCTGATAAATCTGTCATTTCCCGACTCCTATCTTTATAACTAAATACTTATTATTTATCGGATAATTTTTAGATAACTTTAGAAAATTATCCTAAATTGTTACAAATATTTACAAAAATATAATATTTTAATAGACTTGACAACAGTATAAATTGTTATCAAAATTAATATAAAATACAGCGTTGGGGGCAGCTATGACAAAGCAGACATTTTTACATGACAAACACATAAAACTCGGAGCGAAGATGGTTAATTTTGCGGGTTGGGATATGCCTGTTCAATACTCTTCCATTATAGATGAACATAAAACGGTAAGAGAATCTGTAGGAATATTTGATGTCTCGCATATGGGAGAGATTATTGTAACAGGAGAAGATTCTTTGCCATATCTTAACAAGATAGTTCCGCAGGATATTTCAAAATTGATTGATAAAAAAGCCGTTTACTGCCAGCTTACAAATAAAAACGGCGGTATTATCGACGACTTAATAATATATAAAATTGAAAATAATAAATACCTTATAATTGCAAATGCGTCCCGTATTGACGAAGATTTAAACTGGATGGTACGCAATAAGCCGGGATTCAATGTAAATATTATAAATGAATCACATAACTATTCCCTTCTGGCGGTACAAGGACCAAAATCCAGGAGACTTATGGAATCAGTCGGAGTCGAAGAACTGCCGGAATTCTTCTATATAAAAAGAGGTGAAATATTTAATATCAATGTATGGATATCCAGAACCGGTTATACAGGAGAAGACGGAGTAGAAATCCTTGTAAGAAATGAATTTTCTGAATATTTATGGGATAAACTGCTTGAAACGGGTCAGCCTTTCGGTATTAAACCTATAGGGCTCGGTGCAAGAGATACTTTGAGATTAGAAGCGGCTCTTCACCTTTACGGGAATGATTTAGATGAAGATACGACACCTGTTGAAGCCGGCCTCAGCTGGTCAATACCCAGAAATAAACAGGATGACTATAACGGCAGGAAAGCTATTGATAAACAACTGAAAGATGGCGGGCGCAAAAAACTTGTCGGATTAAAAATGCTTGACCGTAATATTGCTCGACATGGCTATGACGTATTTTATAATAACGAAAGAATTGGAGTTGTTACAAGCGGAGGTATTTCACCTATAAGAGGAGACAACATTGCCCTTGCTTATATAAAACCTCTTGACAATTTGGCTGTTGGCTCTACAATTCAAATATCTATTCGTGATAAATTACACAATGCTGAAATAGTAAAAAAACCTTTTGTGGAAAAAAGAAATAAGGGAATTAAATAATACAGGAGAATGCCAGATGAATGAAAATGCTTTATGCACAAAAACGCATGAATATGTCCTTGAGCAAGGCAATAAGTATGAAGTAGGTATAACCGATTATGCTGTGGAACAGCTTGGTGACATTGTCTTTATTGAACTACCTGAAATAGGTGCTGAATTCACTAAAAATGAAGTTTTTGCGACAATAGAATCTGTAAAAGCAGCTTCTGAAATATACATGCCAATTTCAGGAAAAGTTATGGAAATAAACGAGCAGATTGTAAACAGCCCGGAATTACTCAATGACGAAAATTTTGAAGATAAATGGCTTATAAAAATTGAATCTTCCGCTAATCAAATTGAATTTGCGGATTTATTGGATTACTCAGATTATAAAGAAGAAGTTGAATAATGAAAAATTATATTGCACATTCAGAAGAGACCCGGAAGGAATTACTTAGCGAGATATCCTGCACTTCGATTGAAGATTTATATAAACAGTTACCGATAAAGTTTAAAAATTTTAATTGCGGGAATCCTTTAAGTGAAATGGAAACACAGAAGAGAATAAAAGCTCTTGCACGTAAAAATGGTACTGATTATGCCGTTTTTACAGGCGGCGGTATATACAATAAATTCATTCCTGCTTGCATAAATTATGTAGCACAAAGATTTGAGTTTTTAACGGCATATACACCATATCAACCCGAAGTCTCACAAGGTACGCTGCAGGCTATCTATGAGTATCAGACAATGATTTCACGTCTCACCGGTATGGATATTGCTAATGCATCTATGTATGATGCAGGGTCAGCATGCGCAGAGGCTATTCTTATGGCTCACAGAATTACCCGTGGCAAAAAAAACAAAGCCTTTGTTTCAAATAATATCAATCCGGAATATAAAGAAGTTATAAAAACATATTGCTGGGCACAAGGTATTGAGATTGAATGGTTTTATAACATGCCCGAAAATTGCGATACCGCCTGCTGTGTACTGGTGCAAAACCCTGATTATTACGGAGAAGTCAAAGCTATAACAAAACCGGGAAATACAATCTTAATAGTAACAACTAATCCGGCAGCGCTGTCTATATTAAAACCGCCGGTGGAAGCTGATATCATAACAGGAGATGTTCAACCCCTTGGTCTCGCAATGGAATTTGGAGGCCCGCATGCAGGCTACTTAGCCTGCAAAGAAGCTTATATGAGACAGATGCCGGGCAGATTAGTAGGAAAGACTGTGGATACGGAAGGAAACACGGCATACACACTAACAATACAAACCAGAGAACAACATATAAAAAGGGAAAAAGCTACAAGTAATATCTGTTCAAATCAATCTTTAATGGCTCTATCAGCAACCCTGTACCTTAGTCTGCTTGGCGAAAAAGGATTTCTGCAAACAGGTATCTTATCAGCAAATAATGCACACAAATTATCACAAAAACTTGCAGATAAAGGTTTTACAACAATAAATAAAAATTTCTTCAATGAGTTTGTTATAAAAGTTAATAATTCTGATGAATTTCTTGAGAAATTAAAGAAAAATAATATACTGGGCGGAATCAAGCTGGACGATAATAAAATTTTAGTTTGTGCTACAGAAATGAATACAGATGAAGAAATTAATGCCTATGTTAATACATTCTAGTTTCTGCTATAATTATTAAACAAACGCTAAGGAGCTTACATGGAAAGATTTGTCGGAATTATAGGTATAGTAGTTATTTTTTCAATCGCTTATGCGATGTCAAATAACAGAAAAGCTATCAACTATAAAACCGTCGGCATGGGATTTTTACTTCAAATACTATTAGCACTTTTTATCTTTAAAGTCCCGGTTGGTCAAAAAATGTTTTTATTTATTGGTGAATTCATACGCAAAATACTTGATTTTGCGTATGAAGGCGGCAGCTTTGTTTTTGGCCCGCTAATTAATAATGAGCGGCTGAGCGAACTTTTTGGTAAAGGCAGCAGTATTTTTGCAGTACAGCTAATCTGTTCAAATATTTTTATGATGGTACTCGTAAATATTCTTTATTATTACGGCATTATGCAGCAAATAGTCGCCGCATTAGGTAAAGCAATGAATAAATTTATGCATGTATCAGGAGCAGAAGCTCTTTCTAATGTCGCAAGCGCCTTTGTAGGACAAATCGTAGCCCAAATAATGATTAAGCCTTACCTGGAGAAACTTACACGGTCTGAATTACTGGCTTCTATGGCAGGCAGTATGGCTTGTATATCAGGAGCAATAATGCCTATTTATATCAGCATGGGAATACCTGCTCACTACCTACTTGCTTCATCCGTTATGGCAGCACCCGGAGCGTTAATCTTAACGAAAATAGTTTATCCTGAAACCGGAGAACCTGAAACGAGAGATAACATAAGAATTTCTAAAAGAAAAACCTTTACAAATGTGTTCGAAGCTATCTCCAGCGGCGCGTCAGAAGGTATGCGTGTAGCAATAAATGTTACAGCTATGATACTTGCTCTGGTAGCACTTGTAGCATTTATAGACTGGATTTTAAAATTATCCGGCATATTCTTGTATAATTATATTCCGGGTTTCTCCAACTTCGGATTTTTACCAAGCTTATCATTAAAATTTATCCTGGGAAAATTATTCGCAATTTTTGCTCTTATACTCGGAGTTCCTTTGCAAGATGCCTCAACAGTAGGAGCTCTTATGGGAACAAAACTCGTACTGAACGAAATGGTGGCTTACGTCCAGCTTTCACACATAGCATCTGTGATTAATCCCAAAAGTTTTATGATAGCAAGTTTTGCACTATGCAGTTTTGGTAACTTCGGCTCAATTGCTATACAAATAGGAGGTATAGGCGAACTTGCGCCAAATCAGAAAAAAAATCTCGCAAGACTCGGACTGAGGGCTTTAATTTGCGGAACTCTAAGCTGCTACCTTTCTGCCGCTATCGTGGGTGTCCTTTTATAAATAAGCAATCTCTTCTTCTATTTGTGAGTTTATCTCTTTTAGGTTTTTGACCCTATCAAGGGCAATAGAAAGCATGTTTATATAATTATTTCTTTCTTCGCTCAAATAACGTTTCTTTTCTTCCGGTAAATTATAGTACTGAGAGCTGACTTCGCGGTCCAGACATGCTTCCTTTGTTAGTTTAATAACACTCTCTAATAAAAATAGTTCATCAAATGTGCTCTCAAAGCAGGCTAATACATTTTTATGGTTCTTTTCCATAAATACCTCCGAATCTTAGTAACTATTCTAAGTAACTGTATTGTTTTAATTCTTTATACTTATACTAATAGTATACCAAGACCATAAAAAAAGTTATTAATATATTTTCCAATTACAAATTTATTTACAAGTTATAAATGCATTTAAATATTGAATAAGTTCATTAAAATCTATATTATTCTGTGAATCTGCCCGATTTTTTAAGTATTCATCTATTGTTTTTAAAATCTCAAGAAATATGGGTTCAGATATATTTCCATCCATATAATCCTCAAAAACATTTAAAATATAGGCATACGTATCATCACCGTTATGCAGCTTTATATTGATCAATACTTGTTTTAACTCGTCATTTGAAATATTTATATTTAGTATATCCCTATAATATCCGGCAGAACGTTTTATTTGTGATATTAAGGTTTCCTTTGGAATATATTGAAGCATAGTGTCAAAATAATTTACAAAATTTTCATATATATGCTCTCTTTTATAATTTGAAAAATTATATTTTGTTACAAAATAATCTGACAGAAATAGATTCACATCATCATTGCGATGATTAAATATTTCCAGAATATGCGTCCAATCATTTTCAATTCCCAGATTTTTCAAATAATTTTGAATTAATACAAGCTGGTTTAAATCCGGAGAATTTTTATGCAGAGTATAATACAGTTCTCTAGCCGGAATTTCGTCTGCATCAACTATTGTAACAAATACACGCTGCAACATTTTAAAAATATGAGCGGCCTGTAACTTATTTTCTTTAATATCCGACCAGAATTTATGTAATAATTTAAACATTTTAGAATCTTTCTCTCTTCCGGAAAGTCTTTCATGGTTAATTATTTTATCATAAAGCTCTTGTGCAGCCGGTTTTAGCCTTAATTTACTCCTTTTGTTATTGAGCAAATACTTTGAGCGGATTGTTCTTATGGCAGAATCATTCCTCGGACTTGTTTTTTTATAACATTCACATACAGCATGCAGTAATAATGAAAGCGATATAATTCCGCTCAATCCACCGATAATTGTATATTTATCCTGGATTTTTGTATGAACATAAATAATGCCAAAATTAATCCTTTGAACAAACTGCTCATCTTCATTTATCAAGCTTAAAATATCCGCAGGATGAAAGCATTCATCATATTCCAAGCTGCAAACATCTTTAGCACTATTTAAAAACTCTAGTAAACTTACCGCTCTCATCCGTTACTCAGTCAAAACAAAGCCGCCTGAAGGGACATTTTTAAGTTTATCTCCTTCAATTTTAGCTCTCAGATTTTTAATATATTTATAAACATAATCACGCGGTAATTCAAGCAATTCCGCTAAATCTTTTGCAAAAACCGTTTTACCTTTGTTATTAAGGAAATATTCAAATACCAGTTGCT
>CALUTN010000068.1 GCA_944323665.1 Candidatus Gastranaerophilales bacterium
CTGTGAAGTTTGAAGTCATAGTCATGTCAACAATTTGCCCCTGTGCGTCTGCCATCAAGCCTCTCATACCTACTAACTGTGATACCTGTGACAAGTTACCTCTCGCACCGGAGAATGCCATCATATATACAGGATTCAATTTATCAAAGTTCTCAACTACCTGTTCGGTTAATTTAGCTGTTGTTTCAGACCAGGTATCAATAACCTTTGTATATCTTTCAACTTCAGTAATTTCACCTTTAAGGTATCTGTTAGTTGATTTTTCAATTTCTGCTTCTGCTTCCTTAAGAAGTTCTTTCTTTGATTCAGGAACTGTAAGGTCAGCAATAGAAATTGTTACTCCTGATTTTGTTGCATATTTGTACCCAAGATTTTTTAAAGTATCTGCGAGTTCAGCAGTTTTTGCACCGCCAAATTCAAGATAAATCTGGGCAAGCAGCTTATTCAACGCCTTCTTGTCCATTTGCTTATTAATGAACTCCGGCGTATGAGTTTTTGCATGTGTATAAGTATTTTCCATTTTTATATATTCCTCAATTTCTTTAAATTCTTATCTACACTTTCGTTATGCTAAAGCTTTTCTTACAGCTTCATTGAATATAATTCTACCAACTGTAGTTTCTATTCTCTTACCCTTTTCATCACGTACAACAATTTTATCGTGAAGAGTAACTACTTTAGCTTCCAAGGCGGCTATTGCATCTTCAAAGCTGTAGAAATACCCTTTCACTTCCTGTTCAGGATCTTTTAATATGGTCAAATAGTAAAGACCCAGAACCATATCTTGAGAGTGAGTGATAATAGGTTTACCATTAGCCGGAGCCAGAATGTTGTTTGTTGCTAACATAAGCATTCTTGCTTCAGTTTGTGCCTCAATTGAAAGCGGAACATGGACAGCCATTTGGTCCCCGTCGAAGTCTGCGTTGAATGCTGTACATACCAACGGGTGAAGCTGAATAGCTCTACCTTCAACAAGCTTAGGTTCAAATGCTTGAATACCTAATCTGTGCAGGGTTGGAGCACGGTTCAATAATACCGGATGTCCGTCAATTATTTCTTCTAATATATCCCATACTTTTGCATCGGAACGTTCAATCATTTTCTTAGCAGATTTAATGTTTTGAACATATCCTCTCTCAATAAGTTTATTTACAACAAACGGCTTAAATAATTCGATTGCCATTTCTTTTGGTAAACCGCACTGATTTAGTTTCAAAGAAGGTCCTACAACGATAACTGAACGACCGGAATAGTCAACACGTTTACCTAACAAGTTTTGACGGAAACGACCTTGTTTACCTTCAATAATATTTGACAATGATTTTAAGGCTCTGTTATTTGGACCAACAACAGTTCTGCCTCTTCTACCGTTGTCTATAAGAGCATCAACAGCTTCCTGTAACATACGTTTTTCGTTTCTAACGATAATTTCAGGAGCACCCATTTCAAGAAGTCTCTGTAAACGGTTGTTTCTGTTAATAACTCTTCTATATAAATCGTTTAAGTCAGATGTAGCGAATCTGCCGCCGTCTAATTGAACCATTGGTCTTAAATCAGGCGGTGTAACAGGAAGAACATCTATAATCATCCAAGTTGGGTCAGTTTCTGAAGATATTAAAGAATCAAGAAGTCTTAATCTCTTAATTAACTTACCTTTTCTTTGAACAGATGTTACATGACCAGCTAACTCAGTTCTGATTTCTTCAGCAAGTTCTTTAACATTAATCTCGCTTAACAGCTTTTTAATAGCTTCTGCACCGATACCGACTTCAAGCTTAGATTCTTCGTTTTCCATCATAAAGTCTTCATACTCTTCTTCGCTGAGCAGTTGTAACTTTTTGAACGGGCTGTCAGCAGGATCAATTACAACATAGTTGTTGAAATATATTACCTGTTCTAAGTCTTTTAATGTCATATCTAAAAGCAAGCCAAGGTAAGAAGGTATACCTTTTAAGAACCAGATATGAGATACAGGTGCTGCTAAAGCAATGTGCCCCATTCTGTGGCGTCTTACCTTAGAATCAGTAACTTCAACTCCGCATCTTTCGCAGATAATACCTTTATGTCTTACTCTTTTATATTTTCCGCAATAGCATTCCCAGTCCTTTGTAGGTCCAAAAATTCTTTCGCAGAACAAACCGTCCCTTTCAGGTTTTAAAGTTCTATAGTTAATTGTTTCAGGTTTTGTAACCTCGCCGTATGACCACTTCAAAATTCTTTCAGGTGAAGCGATACTTATACGTATATAATCAAAATAATCAATACTTGTAGACAATTTTAATTCTCCTTATATTTCACCAAGTGTTGTAGAAGTATCAAAGAAGTTAATATTTAACAACTCTGAATCAATATCTGATAAAGTTCTTTTTGGAGCAGATTTTCTAACATCGTCCATATCACTCATCAAATCGACTTCAACACCGTTTTTCTTCGCAACTGTAATATCAAGTCCTATACTTTGTAATTCTCTTACAAGTACTTTGAATGATTCAGGAATACCAGGTCTAGGGATATTATCACCCTTAACAATAGCTTCATAAGCTCTGTTTCTTCCGTTAACATCATCTGACTTAATAGTTAACATTTCTTGAAGAGTATAAGCCGCACCGTATGCTTCAAGTGCCCAAACTTCCATTTCACCGAATCTTTGTCCGCCGAACTGTGCCTTACCGCCTAAAGGTTGTTGTGTAACAAGCGAGTAAGGACCTGTTGAACGAGCGTGAATCTTATCATCAACAAGGTGGACAAGTTTAAGGATATATGATAACCCGACTGCTATAGGTTCATCAAACGGTTCACCGGTTCTGCCGTCAATAAGGTAAACTTTACCGTCTTCTCTTACCCAATCACAGCCTGATTCTTTAATACCTCTTAAAAGCTCTGCCTTAGTAGCGATTTCAGATTGGTTATCACCATATCTTTCATCAAAAGAAGGAGCTTCATAGTGTTCTTTAGTAAGATATGCTGCCAAACCTAACAAGCATTCATAAGTTTGACCCACATTCATACGAGAAGGAACACCAAGAGGGTTTAATACTATATCAACAGGAGTTCCGTCAGGAAGGAACGGCATATCTTCTTTTGGTAAAATTCTTGAAACAATACCTTTGTTACCGTGACGTCCTGAAAGCTTGTCACCTACTGATACTTTACGTTTTTGAGCTATATAAACTCTTATAACAGTATTAGCTCCCGGTGGTAATTCGTCACCTTTTTCTCTGTCAAAGACTTTAACGTCAAGAACTCTTCCGCCTTCCCCATGAGGAACTCTTAATGAGTTATCTTTTACATCTCTGGCTTTTTCAGCAAAAATTGCTCTTAAAAGTTTTTCTTCAGGCGGATGTTCGGATTCACCTTTAGGAGTAACTTTACCTACCAGAATATCATCAGCATAAACTCTGGCACCGATACGGACAATACCTCTCTCATCCAAATGTCTCAAAGCTTCTTCAGAGACGTTTGGAATTTCTCGGGTAATTTCTTCCGGTCCGAGTTTAGTCTGTCTAGCGTCTATTTCAAGTTTTTCAATGTGAATTGAAGTGAAGATGTCATCATGAACGCATCTTTCTGATAACAAGATAGCATCTTCGAAGTTATATCCTTCCCAAGGCATATATGCAACTAAAATGTTTTTACCAATTGAAAGTTCTCCGCAGCTTGTAGAAGCACCATCTGCAATTACATCCCCTGCTTGAACTTTATCACCTTCATTTACAATAGGTTTCTGGTTAATACATGTGTCTTGGTTAGAACGAACATATTTCATTAAAGTATGTAAGTGCTGTTTACCGCTCATATCAGTAATAACAATTTCTTCACCTGTTACACGGGAAACAACACCGTCAACTCTGGCGCATACAACCATACCTGAATCTTTTGCGACTCTTCTTTCCATACCTGTACCAACAACCGGTCTTTCTGTGATAAGAAGAGGTACTGATTGACGCTGCATGTTTGAACCCATCAATGCACGGTTAGCATCATCGTGTTCAATAAACGGAATCATTGATGTTGCAACTGAAATAATCTGAATAGGGCAAACACCCATATAGTCAACTTTTGAAGAATCGCACATGATGAATTCTGATCTGTAACGAACCGGAATTTGAGCAGCTTTGAAAGACTTATCCGGATTCAACTGTACATCAGCAGGTGCGCATCTATAGTTCTCATCCTCGTCTGCTGTCATATAGACAACTTCATCAGTAACCTTTCCGTCTTTAACAACAAAGAACGGAGATTCAATAAAGCCATAGTCGTTAACTCTTGCGTGAGTAGCCAATGAACCAATCAAACCGGCGTTTGGACCTTCAGGAGTTTCGATAGGACATATACGACCATAGTGAGAAGGGTGAATATCACGAACTGCGAATCCTGCTCTTTCTCTCTGTAAACCGCCAGGTCCTAATGCTGAAATACGTCTTTTGTGAGTTAATTCCGCAAGAGGATTAATTTGGTCCATGAACTGTGATAACTGAGAACTTCCAAAGAATTCTTTCAAAGAAGCCACAAGCGGTTTTGTATTTAACAAGTTCAACGGAGTTAATGTTTCAGAATCTTGAAGAGTCATTCTTTCTTTAACGATTCTTTCAATTCTTGAAAGACCAACTCTGAATTGGTTTTGAAGAAGTTCGCCGACTGAACGGATTCTTCTGTTTCCTAAGTGGTCAATATCATCCAATGAACCTTCATCATAAGTTAAATTAATCAAGTATTCAATTGAAGCTACAATATCCTGAACAGTTAATGTTCTTGTACTGTTAGGAATATTAAGATTCAATTTTTTATTTAATTTATAACGACCTACACGACCGATATCATATTTCTTATCATCAAAGAATCTTGATTCAAGAATCTGACGACCGCCTTGAGCTGATGCCGGATCGCCCGGTCTCAATTTTTTATACAAATCAATCAATGCGTCATCCGTAGTTTCTGTTGTATCTTTATCCAAAGTTTTCTTTAAAAATTCAAAGTGTGTGAATAAAGATTCCATTTCAGAAACTGTAATCCCCATAGCCTTCAACAATGTGGTAGCGAGGATTTTTCTATTTTTATCAATCTTGACATAAATCAAGTCGTTAGAATCTGTTTCAATCTTTAACCATGCACCTCTATTCGGAATCATGGTAGCATTATAAAGTCTCTTACCTGTAGGAGAAATTTCACGTTTGAAGTAAACACCAGGTGAACGTACAATTTGTGAAACGATTACACGTTCGGCACCGTTAACAATGAATGTACCTTTGTCAGTCATTGTAGGAATGTCACCGATATAAACTTCCTGTTCTTTTATTTCACCGCTGTCACGGTTAACAAGTCTCACCATAACACGGAGCTGCTTTGCATAAGTTGCATCGTGAATACGTGCTTCTTCAACAGTATATTTAGCATTATCAAAAGTATAATTTGGCAAGAAATGAAGCTCTAATCTGCCTGTATAGTCCTTAACAGGAGAAAATGCAAGAAGCTCTTCTTTCAAACCTTCTTTTAAAAACCATTCAAATGATTTTTTTTGCACGTCAATTAAATCCGGTAAATCATCCAAACGAGTATTTGGTATACCCATAGGAGTTACTCTTTTCGCATATTTTGTCGACATTAATTCACCTCATCTATTCTAATGATGTACGTACTATATAAAAATTAGTTATTTTGTTCTATTTTATTTCGGACATAATTATCCCATGTACATGTTCTCATGTTATACTATCGTACAACATCAAAAAAGCGAGTCAAGTTGATAAGGGTATAACTTACAATTTTTCAAGTGTCATCTTTACAAAAATTTACAATAAATAGCGGACAGATTAATTAGAGGCAGCCTAGCTGAATCTTGCAAACACTTTGTTAATATTTTTAAGATAGTCTTCTGTATTAAAACATTCATCTAATTCTAGGTCTGATAAAATATTTTCTTTCTCAAGACCTTTTCTAAAATTGCCTCCGCCAAGCGCCTCAAGAGCATGCTTTTGAACAATTCTATAGGCATCCTCTCTTGTGTAGCCTTTGTCCTCAACGAGCTTCAACATAACCTTCTGGGAATAAATGACACCGCCGTAAAGCTGTGTATTTTTAAGCATATTTTTCGGATATACAACAAGATTTTCCATTACATTCTTAAAACGGAAAAGCATAAAATCAACCAGTATTAACGAATCCGGGAAAATAATTCTTTCAGCGGAAGAGTGCGAAATATCTCTTTCATGCCACAAATTTATATTTTCAAACGCAGCTAGCATGTTTGAACGTACAACTCTTGCTAATCCGCACAGGTTTTCGCAAAGAACCGGATTCTTTTTATGCGGCATTGCAGAAGAGCCTTTCTGATTCTTTCCAAAACCTTCCTCAACTTCTCTTACTTCCGTCCTTGCAAGATGCCTGATTTCTGTTGCATATTTTTCAATAAGAGATGCTAAGAGAGCAAGCTCAGACATAAACTTAGCATGTCTGTCACGTGAAATAACCTGGGTCGATATTTTCGCAGGCGCAAGTCCCAGTTCCATGCAAGCAATATTCTCCACTTCAACAGGGAGATTGCTGTAGGTGCCGACCGGACCGGAAATCTGTCCGACAGCAATCTCTTTCAAAGCCGCAGTAAAAGTACATTTAGCTCTTTCCAGCTCATCCAGCCAATTAAGAAGCTTAAAACCAAAAGTCGTAACTTCCGCATGAACACCGTGAGACCTCCCGATACAAACTAAATCTTTGTACATAAAAGCTTTTTCTTTAATAACTTTTATTAATTCATTCAATTCTTTAAGAATAATATCGGAACTATCTTTAATTTGAAGAGCGAATGCAGTATCTATAACATCAGAACTTGTCAGACCCATGTGAATATATTTTGCAGATTCTGCCCCTACAGATTCATTAACCGCAGTCAAAAAAGCTATTACATCATGCTTAACTTCCTGCTCAATTTCATCAATTCTCTCCAGAGTAAAAGAAGCTTTGTTTTTTATATCATTTAATGTTTCATAAGGGATTTTACCAAGTTTTGCATAAGCTTCACAAACAGCAAGTTCGACTTTTAAATAGTAATTAAACTTTACTTCCAAATCCCAGATTTTTTTAATTTCTTTACGTGAATATCTCTCAATCATAAAGAAATTATACACTAAAAGTGTGTAATATAAAAGTAATGATTAATATACCAGGTTAATACGACTTAATTAATATGTAAACCGGTTTATTATATACAACAAAGCAAATTTCTGCTAATATCTTATTATGTTTAATAAAACAATACGAATTATGGAGTGTTCAAGGATTTTTTCATTACCTATGACAATATTGTCCTGGCTGGTAATCTTTGTTTTTTCATACCTCGACTCGGGGAATTTTTTATATGGAATTGTATCTCTTTTAGGTCTTTGTTTCGCACATTTGGGTGCTAATGTCCTTGATGATTATTTTGATTACAAATCACTTATTAAACAGGTGGGTTTTAATAAATTCGAATACCTGAAAAATTCACAGAAAACAAAATGCCGGTATCTTGTAGCAGGAATAATAAAACCGCAGGATTTACTGTTTTTGGGAATTATGTATTTACTGCTTGCACTACTCACAGGAATTTTTTTATATTTTAAGTGCGGAACCGGAGTAATTTACTTTGCACTAATAGGTGGGATAATAGCCTTAGTATATCCTTTTCTTTCAAGAATATGTCTTTCGGAAATATTGGTTGCGCTCGCTTACGGACCTGCATTATTTGGCGGAGTGTACTACGTTATGATTGGAGGATATGAGCCTGAAGCCTTTTGGATATCACTGCCTACAATGTTTATGACAGTGGTACTGTTATACGCACATACAGTTATGGATTATAACTATGATAAATATGAAGGTAAGCGTACTATAGCTAACTCTTTTTCTTCAATGACAAAATCTTTATTTATTTTAAAAGTTTTATATATAGCAGCCTATACATCACTAATATTTTTATGCATTTTAGATATAGCGGACTGGCAGGTATTAATGGTATTTTTAACATTACCTATGGCTGCGGATTTATATCATTCTTTAGAACATTTTGCAGAGAACCCCGAATCAGTACCTGAAAAGAAGTGGTATCATTTTCCGATGGAATATCGTGATAAACTTGAAAAAAGCGGAGATGCATGTTTTATGATAAGAATTTATCAGGCCAGAAACCTGATGATATATTTTTCTCTGTTATTCGTAATCAGTATATTCCTTTCACTTGGATTATAACCCAGAAAATTGATAAGCGGCGGGAATACCCTCTTACTCACTCAGTCACTACTCCCTCCCAATCAGCCATCTCAAGCCAAACGAGAAGGAAATACCGTTTCTGCCGCCGTTGGAGACTAATGCTTGTCCGAATGCCAAGAACTTATCCTTGATTAGTTT
>CALUTN010000069.1 GCA_944323665.1 Candidatus Gastranaerophilales bacterium
CACTGGTAAATTACATCATAATTAACGCACTGATAAACCAATACAAAAATGATTATTTTAATAAACAACTCATAAAACTTATTTCTCATAAAGATATCACCTCCTATTTTGATAGGGAACTTGTTGGATATGCCAAATATTACGCTAAAAATAGATATAATTTATCATCCAGAAGTATTTTAGGCGCCTTCTTACATAATATATATTATGACCATTTATCGAAACGGTATAAAAAGATTGAATCTATTACCTGTAATACCCCATTTAAACTGCATTTCTATTGCCAAGATGCCAGAAAGACCCTCGTAACTCTTCATAATCAGTATAGTCTTATATTTCTTGATGCATTTACGTTCTCAAAAGCTCCGCAATTATGCTCTTTTGAATTTTTTACAGAACTATATAAACATCTTGGTGACACCGGTATTATTGTTACATATTCAAATTCTGCACTTATAAGAAACTCTTTAATACAAAATGGTTTTTTTGTCGGTAAAATATATGATTGTATTAATGATAAATATATCGGTACTGTCGCGGCAAAGGACAAGACCCTTATATCAAAACCGTTGGACAATTATGAACTCGGATTATGTTCAACGAAAGCCGGAATACCCTACCATGATAAAGGACTTAATTCACCAAAAGATATTATACTGAAACAGCGTGAAATTGATTATAATTCAAGTAATTTATTGTCAGCATCAAAATATATTAAGCTAAGGAGGATTGGCATTGAATAAATACGATATAGTAATTGCAGGCGGAGGTACTGCCGGTGTCAGCTGCGCTTACACGGCAGCTAAACTGGGGCTAAAGACTCTGCTTATTGAAAAAAATACTTTCCTGGGCGGTTCAATTACATCAGCCCTTGTCATTCCGGCAATGAAAACTTCTGCTAATGCAATAAATACTGACTTCTTCAATGAATTATACAAAAACCTTTTTGAATTAGGCGGCGCAATAACATATTCTGACGGCAATAGAGGATGGTTTAACCCTGAATTAACCAAAATCGTTCTCGACAAAATGATGTCAGATGTTAATGTTGATGTCCTATTTGAAACTCATATTACAAATATAAATTCAATAAATAACAAAATATTATCAGTATATATCGATAAGATAGATGATAATAATACCAATGGTAAACAACCGGCGTTATCAGAACCAATCGAAACGAGATATCTGGTAGATGCTACAGGTGATGCAAAAATTTGTCAAAAACTAAATTGCGAATTTTTAAATAAAAACTGTGAAACTCAACCAACCAGTTTGAGATTTATAATGTCAGGTGTAAATTCACCAAAATTTGCAGAATGGATTATGAACCTGGACTCAAATAGGGATATCACCACAAGCTGCTCAGTGAACGGCCGTACGTATTGTTCAACAGCGTACACCTGGGACAGTGCGAAATGGGCGCTAACTCCGCTTGTTGATAAAGCTATAGCCGATGGAACAGTAGAGAAAGAGGATATTAATTATTTTCAACTATTTTCGATTGCCGGAACGCACGATTCCATAGCTTTTAATTGCCCAAGACTATTAAAGGAGACTGAAGGTTATAGCTCAGCAAGGATAAGAATTTTAAGACTTTCTGCTTTTTGCAAGAAATATTTGCCGGGTTTTGAAAATGCCTACATATCTTCCATCGCTAACTCTTTAGGCATACGAGTTTCGAACCGTGTTAAAGGTAAATATATATATACCATTGATGATTTACTGACATCCAAAAAATTTGAGAATCCGGTTGTAGTATCTAATTATCCTGTTGACGTACATTCTTACGATAAAAATTCTTCTACCTTACAAAAGGTATTTAAAGAATATGAACTTCCGCTGGAATCGTTACAAGTCGAGGGTTATAACAATTTATTTGTTATAGGCCGATGTATTTCTGCAGATTTTAAAGCGCAAGCCGCTTTACGAATAATACCATCCTGTTTTTCAATGGGAGAAGGGCTTGCAAAATACTTAGCTAAAATTATTGGTAATTGTATGAATATACTCTAATATTTGCCTGAAATAAAGCAAATTCGTATCGCCGTTAATAATTATATCAGCCTCATCCCTAGCGGGTTTTACATATTTTTCACCTGCTACGAGTATGTAATCCCAGTGTTTTTGAGCATTAACCAAATCCTGATTTCTTTCCGTGTAAGCTCTTGTCATAAAACGTGACTTCCTTATGTCGATATCTGTTTCAACATATACTTTTATATCAAATATCTCTTTTAAATCACGATACATAGAGGCCATACCCTCAACAACTATAATTTTATTAGACGGAACAAACTGGGATTTAGGAATAGATATACCTGTTCCGTTAGGTAAATATTCCGGAGAGTATATATCTTCCCCTTTGGATATTTTATCTAAATCTTCTTTCAATATATCTAATTGAAAGCTCTCAGGAGAGTCAACATCATAACCATTATCTCTGAGAGCATCAAAACTACCATATTTTTTTATTAAATTTGAAATATCATTAAAATAATTATCAGTCGTTAAAATTGTAACAGGCATATTAAAACGAGTTATAACATTAGAAAGTTCTTTACAAATAGTGGATTTACCGGAAGCAGATTCCCCAGTTATTCCTATCATAATACGTTTTGACGGATTTGAAATAAGTCTTCTTGAAAATTTCTGTATAAAATCGTATTTTACATCGATAAATATAGGTTCAGGTACACTATTATCATAAGAAAGCACCTGCTTAAACTTAGATTGAAGATAAAACGCCAGAAGCTCTCTACCTGTTTTTTGATTAAAGTCAGGTTTTAGAATTTTGTCAGTAGAGTTTAATTCTTTTTCTATCAAATGGTAAATACCATCTTTATTATCTTCAAACATATTTTACTTCCGATATTTTTTCATTATACCTGTAAAATAATAAAGGTAAAGTAATTATTTATGATTCAAACAGCTCACTTATTTTTTCAGCTATGTCTCTTGGATCAATTTCCTGAGTAACTTTATTTATATCCTGAGCCATTTGATATAACTTAGCTGCTTCAACTTTATCCCCAACAATGGAAGTTGCTCTTGCAAGATTAAAATGTGCGAGAGCATAGCTGGGATTTGCTTCCGTAGCTTTTCTGAAAAGCTCGATAGCCTTATTTACCCTGCCCAGGTCGTCCAGATAAATAACGCCGAGATTATTATATGCGATATCATAATTGGGATTATATTTTATTGCTAGTTCGTATGATTTTATAGCCTCTTCAGTATCTCCTTTTCCCCAATATAAGAACCCCAGGTTACAGTGGATTTTAGGATTATGCGGCTGTAATTCCAATGCTTGACGATATACAGCTAATGAGTTATTATAGTCGTCTTTATCATAAAATGCACTGCCAAGATTTACATATATATCAATATCATCCGGAGTTAGAACATAAGCAGTCTGATACGCAGATATAGCTGCATCCGGATCAGACTTATTTTCTTGATATACAAATCCCATTGTTTGTGCAATAACACTCGTCCAGGCTTTATTTGGATTTAGTGTAATAGCAGTTTGATAGTTTGATATTGCCAGATCAAATTCCCCTTTAATATAATATATATTCGCAAGATTAGAATACAAATCTGGTATATTGGGAGCCATCGAAATTAATTTATTATAGATATCAATTGCCTGGTTATAATCTCCTTGTTCTTCATAAGCACGGCATAAGTGTCTGTACGCAGCAATATTAAATGAATCAATCCAAATAGCCATTTTATATTCGGTTATAGCATCTTCAAAATATCCGGTTGATAAATATATATCGCCTAAAACACAATATAATGGAGCAAATCCCGGTGCTTTATCTGAAGCATTTTTATACAATTCTATAGCCTTAGAGTAGTTTTTTAATTGAATAGCATAAAAGCCCTTAAGAAAAAGTGGTAAAAATTTCAGATAAGAAATATTTTTAATAATATTTTTTATCGCCTGAATATCAAATGGAGTTAATAACAGGGCGGTAATTCTTTCTTTAAATGCTTTTAATTTAATTCTTAAATCTTTAAAAGAAGATGCATCATATAGCTTATAAAGCAGATAATGTGCGCTTGAAGAACCTATTGGAGAACATTGCACCGCAGCTTCAGCTGCATCAACAGCATCCGTAAAGTGAGCTTTTTTAACAAAAGTTTCTGCAAGCATATAATACGCATTATAATAATTATTTTTCTTTTCCAAAGCCATGGTCAGATAATTAATTGCCTTATCCAAGTCCCCTTTATGATAAAAGGCAACACCAATTTTGTAGTATATCACATAAGAGTCTATTAACGATTCCAGAGCAATCTGATACTCTGTAATTGCTTCATCAATATACTGGCAGGCATTATATATATCCAAATGCCATTTCATATACAAATCACCCAATCTTATATGCAAACCAGGATTTGTGGGATCTTTTTGTAAATCCAGACGGCATCTTTCAATTTGATCATACATTTTATTTTTCTTACCGGATTCTATTTTTATATTATCATCTGCTAATTTTTTCATGGCTATTCCTGATCTGCTATATTGCTGTACATGTACATATAATACAATAATGTCTGCCTGTCATTCTCCGTCATATTTGAATAAGTTACAGTATATTCATTATCATACACGGGATCAATTTCTGAAACCGTTGCTTTGAACTTTATTATACCATAATCATCGGGCAAATTTAATATACAGTCAAAATATTCATCTAAATTAAACTTTACATCAGAGTAAAACTTCAAATATTCTGTTGCAATTTCAAATGTTTTTAGCTTTATTACCCCGTCATCTTTAATAACATTAATAGGTTCAACTGCTTCTATGACCGGCATTTCTTCGCTAGGGGTAAGCCTTAGTGAGTTCATATCCAGTTCAATAGAAAAAACATCCTCCAGGGGTGAAGTTATTATAATGGTGTTAAAATCGACTGTTCCAAACTTTGAAAAAGCTTTTGCCATAATTTTTTGACCGGCTTGAAGGTAGTTTATATAACGCATAAAGTATTGAGGCGGATTCAGGATAACACGATCAAACAATACTTCAACAACCAAACAGGTCATCTCAACCATATTTCCGCCTTTTTGAAAAAAAATAGTAAGCTTCTGACCTTCTTTTAATAAATCCATACCTATAATTATAAGTAAAGAAGCATAAAAAGACAACTAGTAAGGGAGTTCTTCCACAAAAGACGGTATTTTTATATTAGTCATCGGAACATCTTTCTGTTTAAGTGATTTCTGCGAATAAGATATCCAATTGAAAGACAAAACTGATGATGGTTTATCCACGTTACCGTTTATAATTGAGCGAAATTCCTTTGTATATTTCGCAGTTAATTGTGGGATTTTCTCAAAATCCTCCGGTAAAATATTATATTTGGAATCCTCACCGGTCAACATAACCATAAGTTTATTGAATGAAAAATCCCCGAAGGCACCTAAACCTTCAACTATTTCATCCGATAATCTGCCTAAAATAACAAGTCTGGCATAGTCATTTACCGGATTATATTCCCCTTTAATAAACAATGACATTAAAGGTCCTTGCGATTGCAGCATCTTAATATTAGCAATCCCATTACTCAAAATTATTTCCCCGCGTAAATACTTAAACAGTCCCGTATCTTTTAATGTTATCGCTTTTGTAACAACGCTCAATGAGGTTCGTAACATGCTGTCAGCTATAACATTTTGTGCATATAATAAATGTTCAAGTCTGCCTAAAGTCGACATTCTGCCATTATGTATAATAAATTTTAACTCACCATTTAATGACTGTTTGGTTGTCAGTTCACCTTTTAGCCCTGCATCCAAATCCATCGTCCCGCTAATAGAGTCATTTCTGTTAGAAATGACGTCGAAAATAGGGGCAGCACTTATACCGCGCACCATAATATCGGAGTTAAAATGCTCATCTTTCATGTTATATTCCATTGAACCGGCAAGCTTGCCGTTAAATATTTCAGATGAAATATTATTTAACTTCAACACATCATTATTCATTTTTATATCAGCAGAAAATGCTGATAAATAAAGAGGGGAATTATACACATTTGCCAGAACTTTTTCAGAATAGAATTTCCCGTTTTCAATACTGTAAGAACACAATTTTGCAATCGGGTTGTCTTTGTACAAAAGCAATGTATCTGTATTCAAGTATTTTGATTTAATATTCACATTTTTTAAAATCACAGATTCTGAAATATTAGTAGAAGCAGTAGCATCTATCCTCATCGAAGAGTCTCCCAACTTAACCTGAGGAGCATTCAGAATAACAGTGTTTTTATTAAAATCAAGAGTACAGTTATTTACAGCAAGTTGCAACATTTGATTAAACAGGTTTTGAACAGTTATTTGACCCACAATATCAGGAGCCTTAAATTTTCCGTTCAAGAATATATCACCTTTTATTTGCGCTATTGTATCATATAGATTAATATTTAATACCTGTGGAATAAATATTCTGATATTTTTCATTACAGGGGCCTTAAAGTCTTCCAAATTCCCCGTTACAACAATTTTTTTCTGACCTTTTAAATTAGTTTTGTAATCGTCTGCGAACTTACCGTTAAAAGATAAAACACTTAAATCTTCAATTCTTAATACATTCTTCTCAATTTTGGAGGTGAGATTAACTATAGAAGGCTCATCCAACACGACAGCTTTTTCCAGCAAAATTTGAGCATTCAGATTTTGTGCCTCTTTGTTTCCGTTATATGTGATTTTAATAGGATATCTTCCGGGGTATGATTTTAATTTTGTTAAATCTTTTGAATTAATAAAGCCGCTTACTTTAGACATAAAAGTGATGTTACCGCTGCTATAATTTGTAATTTCACCCATTAGCACCAATTTAGAATTAGGCATAAATATATTTGTTTCCGGTACAGATATATTATCCCTTGTCACATTAAGCTTTAAAGATGGGATTTTTAAAGACTCGAACTCCGGAGTTTTGCAGATAATATTATTGACATATGCCGTATCACTCTTATTGGTGTCAATTTTAAAAGACTCTATTGATGTATCAAATCCTTTAACTGCGAATCTCAAATTTTCTATCTGTAAATTTTCATTATGTACAATATTGCCGAGTTTACCGCTAATATTAGCCACTAAAGACGCGATTCCGTCTTTTATTCCAAATGAGGCCGGGCAAAGGTATTTTAGCTCAACTTTATTCATTAAAAGCTCAATATTTATCGATTTATCAATACTACCCCTTGCCAATATTGGTGCATTATTTACATACCCAACAGCATTTACGATATTTATCATATTATTTGAGAAGTCGATATCTGCGTTAATTCTTTCAATGTTCAAACCGCTTGCCTTAACGCCAGCGTCAACTATTTTCATATAACCGTTAGATTTTATCTTATTTAAATCCCCTTTAAGCGTAAAATTAGCATTTAATGTACCCTTAACAGATTTTATTCCCCTGTATTTTGAACAGTCGGCCAAAAGCTTAATCTTTTGATATAAATCATCAAGTTTTATTTCATCAGTTCTTACTTTTAAATCTAATACCGGCTTTTTCGAATTATTAACCATACCTTCAATATAAACTTTTTTATTTACTGAAGTATAGATATTTGATAAAATACTTGCTTTATCACCCCATAACGTCAAATATACAAAACTTTTAGGATCCTTCCTTGTTTTATCTAAGACCGAAATATTATCAAGATTTATAAAACCCGACGCCTGAAGAATATTATTGGAATTGTTATACAATTTCAAATCTGCTATTATATCCGAATAAAAATCTAAATCCTTCATTTGGGTAAGAAAGGATACTATATCTACTTTCTTGTTTAAAGCCGGCATATCAAACTGAGGAATTAACGAAAGATTATAGTTTAAATATTTCTTTTCATTTATCTTGAAATCTCCTGATGTATTAAGCTTAAAATTCTTATAGCCAGGAATTTTTTCCAACACCAGGAATTGCCCCTCAAGCAGATATCTGTCATTTTGTTTTTTGTTTAAATATGAAATACTATAATCTTTAAATCGCAGGTTCGGATTTTCTGAAATATTTTTATTCTTTAAATTTTTAATAACCTCATCCAGATACTTATCATCTGAAGAGATTCTTATAATCAGCTTATTAGCATAGATTTTTTTTGGGTTAACATTGTCTTTTAGCAGAGATAACCAAGAGACATAGAATTTTACATTATTAAACTGTCCGAATTTTCGACCGTCATTGTACATCAAATGCATCACGGGAGCCTTGATTTTTAGAGATGGACCGACACGTAATATAAGTTTTTCAATATGTATTTTTATACCAAACTCATCCGCCGCTTGCTTTTCTATTACAGGAATTAGTTTTGATGCA
>CALUTN010000070.1 GCA_944323665.1 Candidatus Gastranaerophilales bacterium
ATAACAGTTTGTAGGGGAGTTCTGATACTCCCCTATAAAAATGGCTATTTATCAACTGTTTGTTGTGACATAGCCATATTTAAAAAGGCTTACTAAACAAGTAAGCCTCTTTTTATTTTCTATAACTAGCTTTTGGTTGCTGTGCTTTTTATATGCAATTCTCTCATTTGCTGCAGAGAAGCTTCTCCCGGAGCGTCACTCATCAGGTCTTTTGCACTAGCATTTTTAGGAAATGCAATAACATCTCTGATAGAATCGGTTCTGCACAGAAGCGCTACTAATCTATCCAGACCGATTGCAAGACCGGCATGAGGAGGTGTTCCGTATTGAAGAGCATTTACCATGAATCCGAATTTTTCTGCAGCCTCTTCTTCGGTCAGCCCTAACGCTTTAAAGATTTTCTTTTGAACTTCGCTGGAGTGAATTCTGACAGAGCCGCCGCCGAGTTCAGTTCCGTTATAAACGATATCATAAGCAATTGATTTAACCTTGCCCAAATCTCCGCTGTCCAATTTATCCAAATCTTCAAGGTTTGGAGATGTGAATGGGTGATGCATTGCCATATATCTGCCTTCTTCATCAGACCATTCAAACATAGGGAAATCAACAACCCATAACAGGTTATGTTTGTTTTCGTCAATCAGATTGAGAGATTTACCAAAGTGTAGTCTTAATCTTCCCATAATATCGTAAACGAGGCTTGGTTTGTCTGCTACAAAGAATATAATATCTCCGGGCTCAGCCTGTGCTCTTTCTTGTATACGTTTTGCCTGTTCTTCTGTAACAAATTTAAGTACAGGAGATTTTGCTGTTCCATCTTCGTTATAAATAATATTAGCAAGAGCTTTTGCGCCGAATGATACAGCAAGTTTTGTAATATCATCAATATCTTTTCTTGAATATTTAGCTCCGCCCGGAATTCTTATCCCTCTAACGATTCCGCCGTTAAGCAAAGTGTTTTTAACGATATCAAAATTAGATTCAAGAATAATATCACCGATATCAAAAAGTTCTAATCCGAATCTTGTATCCGGTTTATCAGAACCATATCTGTCCATAGCTTCCTGCCATGGCATTTGAATAAACGGAGGTTTAATTTCTACACCTGCAGCTTTGAAAGCTTCTACAAGGAGACCTTCAACCATTTTTATAACATCAGGCTGTTCAACAAAAGACATTTCCATATCTATTTGAGTAAATTCCGGCTGTCTGTCAGCTCTCAAGTCCTCATCGCGGAAGCATTTTGCAATCTGGTAATATTTTTCTATACCGCCAACCATTAACAATTGTTTAAAAATTTGAGGTGATTGCGGGAGGGCGAAGAATTTTCCCGGCTGAACTCTGGATGGTACAAGGTAGTCTCTGGCACCTTCCGGAGTTGTTTTAATTAATATAGGTGTTTCAACTTCCAGAAAATCTTGTCCGTTCAGATAATTTCTAACTGCTTGAACAATATTGTGTCTTGTTTTTAGGTTATTAAGCATTCTTTCATTTCTGATATCAAGATATCTGTATTTTAGTCTGATATCTTCAGAAACGTTTTCGTCTCCTAAAATAAAAGGTAAAACTTTTGATTCAGAAAGAATTTCAACAGTTTCAGGATACATTTCTACCTGACCGGTTGCATATTTTTCGTTATAAGTTTCTTCCGGACGTCTTGTAACTTTTCCTTTTACCATTATAACGTATTCGCTTCTGACTTTTTCAAAAACTTTATGCACATCAGGGTTAATCTGAGGGTTGGCAACAAGCTGGAAAAATCCGCTTCTGTCACGGAGTTCTATAAATAAAATTCCGCCTAAATCTCTTACCGTTGATACCCATCCTGATAAGGTTACTTCTTCATTAATATTGCTTAAATTCAATTCACCGCAATTATTTGATTTCATCCTGGTTTTCAATTCTTTTCATCTCCCTATAAAAACTAATTTGCCTTAAAATCGTAACAAAAACAGGGCTGATTGTAAAGGTCAGGAGAATATTAAATCTTAACTTTTAAGAGATAGGAATCCTTTATTTCAAGCTCTTTACTGATGTTTTTGCTTGCTTTCCATTTTTTTAAACCCGGAATAGCCGGAGAGTGTGAATAATCATTAGGGAAATAAAACCAATATGTACCGGAAGGTAATGAGTTCAGAATTTTTAGGATATTTTCTTCTGAAAATTATTACAAAACGCTCTCAGATATTTTATAATATCAAAAATATAACACGAAAGGCATTCTCTTGAATCCGAAGAATATTGACAAAACCGGGGAAATAGTAAATAATATAATTATAGGGGAAGCCCTAAAGAAATCAGACTTCCTTAGGACTTCACTTCAGTACCCTATGATGCTAATTAATTTTAAAGGCTATTACCAGTATTGCAACTGCTAGTAATAGCTTTATTATTTGTGCTATCATAGCTTTTCCCTCCTTTCTGACTATTGTCTTCAGTATCTGTGTGTCAGAGTTAGGTCGGTACTGCCCTATAAATTTATTATACATCAAAATTTAATATATTTTCTAATTTAATTGTATTATTTTTATGCTAAACTATATCTATGTTTTATTTTGATAATGTTTTGGGAAAGCAAGTTTTAAAAAGTGATTACCTGAAAAATGTAAATCATTTTTTTACAACAAGAGACGGGTTTGATTTTGATAAAACGGGAGCTGTTAGGGTTTTATCTCCCGGTCAGACACATAGTTCTAATGTTGAAATTGCAGACGAAAGAGCAGAATATCCGGATACGGACGGAATAATTATTTCAAAACCGGGAGATGCTGTGTATTTGAGGTTTGCTGATTGTACACCGCTCATGTTCTATGATAAAGAAAACAGTATTGCAGCGGTGTCTCATGCCGGATGGAGAGGGACTGCTGTAAAAATAGGCGTTTTGACTGTTAATAAAATGATAGAAAATTTTGACAGCAAACCGAAAAATATTATCGCGGTTATCGGACCGGCAATTTCTGTTTGCTGCTACGAAGTCGGAGACGAAGTTAAAGAAAAACTTCTGGCTACTGTTTCTGATAAATCAGGATTATTTGACGGCATGAAAGTTGATTTGAAAGCTATTAATGCACGTCAATTAACAGAATCAGGTGTTGAAAAAATTGACATTTGTCCTTATTGTACATTCTGTGATAATGACAAATTCTTCTCTTACAGAAAAGAAAATGGGACGCTAAGCCGGCACTATGCCTTTATGATGCTATAGCAGCTTCTTTCTGAGCCTTAGCTTTTGCTTTTCTTTTTGCATCAAGCTTGTTTGTGATGTAAATATTCAAGTTAGGAATGCCAAGCCCGAGTACTAACCCGGAGAATAGGTATCCTGCAAGCTGAGCTTTATTTAGAACGCCCAATTTCTTTTTGGCGGCTTTCTTAATTTCAGGAGAAAGTTTATCCAAATCGCTCAACATTTCTTTAAAAGATTTAGCAACTTTTTGTCCGCCTTCTTCCTTAATTGCGGAAATATTATTTTTGGCAAGAGTTTCAATCAGAACTTCATCCCTGGTTTTTAGGGAGGAATTAAACACACGTTTTATAGTTCCTTTTTCTTTATCGGCCTGTCTGAAGTTCATAACCTCTTTATTGAGTCCGTTTGCTGTAAGTTTGTTTACAAAATCACCCAGTACAAGCCAGCTCAAGAAACCAAGAGTATCTTTGGTGAGAGATTCACGGAGTTCATCTTTATCTCTTGCCGACATAAGTCTTGAGATAATTGTCAGGCCGTATACACCTTTTAATTGGCTTATCGTAGGCCAAAAACCTTTGAAAGCCATTTTGTCCATAAAACCTTTTAAACCTGTCTGTAAGGTTGCTAATATCATAGCAAAGAACGCTGCTGAACTTAAGCATTTTAAAGCGAAGAAACCGGCACTTTTATCCTTGCTTCTTCCTTCTACACCGACAAAACCGTCAGAGCCGGTTTTAAGTTTACTTATGTACATGTTTATCGGTTGAACGGAAAGTCCGACTGCAGCACCCATAGCAAAACCGCCGATTGCTTTAGATTTCATAAATTTTGTTAATGATTTTATATAGGCATTATCTTTAATACCTTTTCCGGACTGGATTTGCTCAATAAACGCATTTTGAACTTTTTCCTTATTAAAATTGTCCGATACTTTGAATATATCATTGAGTAGTGTTTCCAAATTTGTACTGCTTATGATTTTTTTATCGGATGATTCTAATACATATTGTGCTTGCGCACCGGTGTCCATTGTTATTATGTTTGATATTAGTTTTTTTGAATTTGCAGTCTTAATTTTTTCCCAATTGTCAAATGCCTTCTTAGGGTTTTCTGCATTTTGGGCTGCATTCAAGGCTTCATCCAAATACTTTGCAGCATTAGATACTGCGGATTCTGAAAGTCTGACAAAACCTTCTGTATCCGCTTTTGGGGATGCAGGGTTATATGCTTTCACGTTTTTTAAAGTTTCTTTTAGATAATCAAATTGTGATTTGTTATTTTTAAGTTGTGCAGACTTATTTTCAGCCAGAATATTTAAGGTTTCCGGAGCGGCAAATATACCATTAACTTTAGCTCCGTACTTGTTATTAAATCCCATTAATCCTGCAGCTAAACTTCCGACCAGAATACCATAAACTCCTATGAACGAGTCATTAATAGTACCCATAATTTCACGACGAAGTGTTTCAAATCCGGCGAGCGGGCCGCGTCTTATCATGTCGCTTCCGGTTCTCGGAATAACCATAAAACACAAGTCAACACCGTTTGCACCTACAGCTTGATTTGTGGCTAAATATCTTAAAAATGCATCTCCTGCACCTTTAAATTCTGTGGAGTTTTTCTGTTGGATATTGTTTTGTTGAATTGTCTGTACTTTCATTTTATTACCTTCGATTAAATAATGTCGTACTTTACGATGCCTGCTTATAAATTTCTACTGTTCCTTCCGCGGAATTGGCAGGTGTTGTTGACGACTGTTCCCTGGCTAGCTTAATTTCTTCGGCATGTTTTTTCTTTGTGTTTTTCCTTGTGAAAATAGGAATAATGAGCCCAAGCAACATTAATGATACACCTAAGTTTGCAACTTGGCAAGCAGATCTTAAATTTACCGCTTTTTTTAGTTCCTTTCTGATTATTTGCTTGTCTTTCGCCGTAATTATTTTTCCTGCTTCTTTTAAAGACTCTTCTGTTTTACTTACAACTTCATCTGAAGATTTAATATTAACATCTTTTACCCAGTGCCAGAATCTTTTTAATAATCCGGCATTTTGTTTGAGTTTTTTCGTATCGTTCAGTAAAACAATTCCTGTTTTTTTCTGTATTATAGTGGCTGCAGCCTTCGCAGCATAATCACCAAGAAAATACAAACTCAGAAAAGTTGCAATGTCTCTTACTGTGGCTTCAGCCAGTTCGTTCTTATCATCAGCGGCCGCCATACGTGATGCAAATGTAGCCGTAGAAATGATTCTTGCCTGATCCATTGTCGGAAACATTCCTTTAAATTCAATCATATTCCAGCTTGGCATTTTCATCATAGAAAGTAATGAAACACCGAGCATAGATGAAATTGATATAATCTTCTGTTTTAACAAACCTTCAGTTGCTTTTTTAGCAGCCTTTTCGCTTGCTTCATCTTTGTTATTCTTGCCGAAATCTTCATATATAGGAGCACCTTTTACTCCTGAAAGTTTTCCTGTCAGCCATCTGTTGATATATTGCATTGAAATAGCAAGGGGCAGCACTATAGCTAATCCAAGAATACTTTTTGTTTTAACCAGTTTGCGGCTTTTGTCAGCAAATTCTTTCATACTGATGTTCTTGTCAGCTTTCTGAAATTCTTTGAAAAATTTTGCGGAATCTTCCAGCAAGCTGGCAACAGTTGATGCTTTTACATCACCTGTTGTTCCTTTTACTTTTATGTTTTCTGCAATATGAGTTTTTTCAACTATTTGAGCTGATAGATTTTTTATCTCTTTTTTGAGTTCTTTACTATGTTTGTTGGTTCTTGTAAGCTGACTTAGCCTGTCGGCATATTTATCAATTTCGTCGGGAGCAAGAATTTCTTTAAACATTAATTCTTTTTTCCCGTCAAACCCCTTAATATTTCCTATAATTTCTTTGAAGGAATCTTTAACTTTATCCGAGTTCCCGGATTTTTCATAATAATCGGCAGCCTGTTTAATAAGACTGCTATCTGCCCAGCATTTTGATAAATTAGTATTCTTAGGCATTATAAACTTATTCAATACGGAAGCGGTTCCCATTGTAATAAAGCTTGGAATAAGGCAGTTTACAATAAGCCCGGAGGATTCTCTTCTAAATGCTTCAAACCCTGCAAACCAGTTTGTCATTGATTCAACAAAGGTCCTGGGTAAAATTGCCGAAAGCATATCAATTACGGCAACATTTATCATAGGATTTTTTTCGCATTCCTGAATGCCTCTTATTGCAAGCGAAAGTATTCCGCCTTTAAAGCTTGGAGTATTTGTATTTCGGCGGTTCATATATGTGTTATTTAATTTACTGTCTTCTACACCAATTTTATTAATCATACACATATCTTCTAATGTAACACTTTGATTATATCAACAGATATATATATTTAAAAGCGAAGCAAAATCAAAATTGCTATCAAGTGAAAAAATGTAAAGGAAATATTAAGAAGAACTTTCGTGTGTTTTTTTCTTGTTAGGAAACTTTGGCTAAAATTACCAATAACATTACCTAAATTTTGCGTGAGTTAACTACAGGAGATTAAAATATAAGCAAATTTTTTGGCATGGGAAATGTAAATTTTTGTAACAATTTAGTTAAGGCTGAAAATATGACGACACTATACTTTACATATAAATCATGTTATTATGAAAGAAAGTGTTTGTTATTATTTTGAAGAGGATGACTGGATGAAAATTCTTATTTCCAATGACGACGGAATTTTGGCTAATGGTATCCGTGCGTTAATTGAAGCATTAGCCCCGCATCATGATGTTTATGTTGTAGCACCTGACAGAGAAAGAAGTGCTGCCGGACATTCATTGACTTTACATACGCCCTTGAGAGTTGAAGAAGTTGATCCAAAATACGGTGCAAGACGCTGTTGGATGACTACAGGAACTCCTGGAGACTGCGTGAAACTTGCTATTAATGCAATATTGTCTCCGGAGGAAAAACCTGATTTAGTTATTTCAGGTATCAATCACGGACCTAACCTAGGAGCTGATATTTTGTATTCTGGTACGGTAAGCTGTGCAATGGAAGGTGCCATGATGGGATATCCGAGCATTGCGACTTCTCTTGCGAGTATGCGAAATGAGTATGAAGATTTCAAATTTACGGCTGAATTTATTGCAGAACTTTTGAACAGACTGGACAGATATGAGATTCCTCCGAAAACAATTCTTAACATTAATGTACCCGGGTTAGAAAAAGAGGACATTGCAGGTATTGCCGTGACAGAACTCGGAAGCAGAATGTTTACAGATGCATACGAAAGACGTGTTGACCCCAGAGGTAAGGTTTATTACTGGATGGCAGGTGAATTGATTAATGAGCCGGAAGATGCTTCGACCGATATTGCGGCTGTTAGAAACAATAAAATTTCTATTACACCGGTTACTTATGAAATGACAAGAGTCAATATTATGAATGAGCTGGAGAGAAATCTTTGCAGCGAGGAGTTTTGCAACTGGTTTTAAATAGTTGTTAAAAAGCGGGCTTTGCAATTTATTGCAAAGCCCGCTTTTTATTCTTATTATGTTGCGGTTAGGTGAATGGGTTACAATGTGACTGAGTTAATAAGTGAATAAGGAGTTATTCTCTTTTTTAAGGGAGAGGTAACTATTTACCTGTGTCATTTCCGGTTTCTTTCCGGAATCTATCAATACCGGTTTTCATATTGTGTTGTAAATATCGTTGTGCCTAAGTAAAAAGTATAATAATAAATAGCGGTAAATTATCATTAATGGCGATTTACCGCTTTAGTTTCAATGTAACCATATAGGTATGAAAGTATACCAATTTTTTAAAATATTGAATAGAAAAATAAACAAGTATGATAAGCTGACTTCGAATCCTTTTACAATACCTCAGCCTATTACACTTATCTGGATTGAAGATAATTGTAATAATAAAAAAGATAAAGCAAACTAAGCTACAATTCCTAGACCTTCTGCTGTTTTCATTAAATATTCATATTTTTTCTGAACATCTTTAGGAATATCTTTTTTTGCTTTTCCGTTTGCATCCAGGACATTTTCGGCAGCCCAATTGTTAAGTTGTTCTGTAAAAGCAAGCAGTGCGGAATTATCTCCGGATGCTATTGCAGCAGCGGTTTGTTCATTTTCTTTTGATTGTTTGTTATTGTTAA
>CALUTN010000071.1 GCA_944323665.1 Candidatus Gastranaerophilales bacterium
AAATCGTTCAGACCTACAAAGGCAATTCTATATTGGGATTCAAAAATTTGCGTGCCCGCAGATGCGGTCCGGATACTGACATAGAAATTACATTAATTTTTCCTGCTAATATGTCAATTTTTGAATGTCATAAAATTTGTGATGATGTCGAAAACCTAATCAAACAGAGACTTGGGCAGGTCAAAATTATGACCCACGCTGAGCCGGAAAATAATGAATAAATATCCTTACAAGTATTCTGTAAGAGAGAAATCTTCATCATTTATTTCCCGCAGAAAATTTGTCCAGCTGTTATAATATTCAGCAAGTGCTTGTGAATAGCCTATAATAATAGATTTGTAAGACTGTTTCATAACTATCAAAGCGGTTATATCTGACTTTCCGGCTTCATAACTATCTTTTGAAGTTTCAATTAATGCTTCTGAATCTGTAATAATCTTCTTTTCATAGTGATTAAGATTGTCAGCGGCTGTTAAAAATCTCTCATAAGCGGCAGAAACATCTTTGACAGCTTTATTTTTAACGGAATTATATTTTAGTTCAGCCTGCTGCAGCTTAAGCGCAGCATTTTGGATTTCCGGTGAATAATTGTAAAAGAGCGGTATATTTACAAGGCTTGCTCCTGCGTAAGCTCCGTTATTAAAATTTCCGCTATCAGTATTTGAACCCAGCTGATATGCATATCCTCCGGAAATTTGAATATCGGGAATTCTTTGGCGGGATACAACTGTTAGATTCTTTTCTGCTACATCAATTTCTTGTTTTGATATTTGGATATCAAATCTATTATTTATAGCTTTTGGAACAATTGAGGACAACTCGGGGAATTTATAATCAGGCGGAGGAGTCATCATCTCTTCAAAATTATTTTCTTCAGTAAACAGTTTATCCATACTGTCGTAAAGCACATTATCCGGATTATTGATTATTTTATTAAATTCAGTTTGAGCTTTTTTTACACTCACTTTTGCAGAATTAACCTGAGTAATCATCTGATTTAGGGCGATTTCTGCCTGCATTACATCAATGTCAGGAGCACTGTGGGACTTTACTCTGCTTTTCGCTATGTCCAGAAGTTCTTCTTGCAGCTCTTTTTGCTGCTCCAGTGTATATAAAATGGACTTTGCTGCTACAAGATTAATATAAGATTCTCTGACATCCATTTTTAAATCAAAAATTGTATAATCAATATTTTTTTCAACGAGTTTTAGATTAGACTCTGCTAAATTTTTTCTTGCTCTACGCTTGGCAATTTCAATATTTTCACTTACTCCCAGCTGTTTAGGTTCGCTGCGTCCGGCTGCACCCATAAAATAAAATGCATCAAAAGATGGATTTTGAAGTCGCTTCGCTGTTTTAATATTATTTTGTGCAATATCACGTTCCAATCTTGCAGCCTGCAAGTCAATATTATTTTCTAAAGCTGCCTCAATCGCTTCATTAAGATAAACTTTCTTAACTGAAGGTTCAGCCATTATCAAAGGCTGAATACAAATTGAAACAATAAGAACCCAAACAAATCTCTTCATAATAATGATTATATCAGAAAATTATTTATCCCATCTGTGCTCATACTCCTCAACTGCCTGAGCAGCTTCTTCCTCGGTATATTTATATTTGGAAAGACTTATCATAATCCGGCCCTTAGACTCTTCAAACAGTTTCTGCTTAATTTTATAAGGATATGTCTCATTCCCCTTCATATGTCCATTATGTATTTCCCGTATAATATCATCAATATACATTTGCATATATTCAGGAATTTTAGGATATCTTTTTATATATTCAGGCAGTGGCATGTTCTCTCTGTATCTATTTCCGCTTGCGGAAGACAAAAGAAAATTCCCTATAGTGTTCATTCCTCCTTTTGATGACGGAACAACATGTTCAATAGAGGCCGTAGAAGCTATAAATATACGACGAATAATTTCAGTCTGGCTTCTTTTAGAATACTTTACAACAAATGCATTTCTGCTGCTTTCTGAAGTCGGAAGGAAAAGAGCCTTGTTTTTTATATCATTAAATATTTCCCTCTCATTTTCGTGCGGAATAATTTCTTCTAAAGAACTTAAAAATATTTTACGTTTAAAAGTATCCTTTGAGGAGCTGCTTAAAATTATCTGCCTGCATTTTGTGGTTTTGGCTCGGATTTTTAATGCTGTTTGGGGAGAGAGTCTTCTTGTCAATCTGTCTACATCATCAAGAACTTCCATTTCTTCTAATTTTAATCGGGTTAGACAATTTGTTTTAATCATCTGGAGACAGTTTTGAAGATTGTCCTCAGGATTAATCAAAACAAAATCTCTAAATATAGAAAAAATAGCTTTTTCTACAGGTAGCATATTATCATAGTAATTTGCAAGCAGTTCGACTCCATCTTTAGCCGTTTTACATCTCGCCAGCTGCTTTTCAAACCCCTTTATGTTTTCACTCGGGATAATTTTTATTCCACGGTAAGGGCAAGTAATCCCTTTGAGTTTTCTAAGCGGCTTGCCGGCTGAGGTCTTGCCCTCATAAGGGATATCGTAATAGTATTTTAAGTAATTTTGCGGAGTAATGTGTTTTAGTTTCTTTTTCGGCATAAAATCTGCTCTTCCATATCCATGATAACAAATGTAGTATAATGCCGCAAGGGGTAAAGGAAACAAGACTGAACAAATTGTTCAGTCTTGTTTCCTTTAATATAAAATCAATTATTTATTATTTAAAACAACGTCATTGACTAAATCATAAAAAGAAGATTCCTCCGCTTGTCTTCTCAGCTCATAACCTTTTATAGAATTATTTATATAAAATTCCTTATATTCTTTATAATATTGATCAGATGCCTTATTCGAATAGGAGAAATTTCCATCATAGCACTTATATTCTCCATTACGTGTATAATAATACTTCTCCCAATGATCGTAATGATCGTGCTCCCAATCCCGACCAAGATATTTAAAGCCTTGTTGCTCGGCCAAAGATTTTTTCCCGTTAAAAGTAAAACCGGTATTTCTTTTTGCAATATTCGCAGGAGTGGTAGCGTATGGGTTTCCTGCATGGCCAAGAGCAACGACTTCGCCTTGCTGAACAGTTCTTGTACCTTCAAGAGTCTGAATTTTTGTACCTTCCGGCATTACTTTAAATGCGCCGGGAGCTTGTTTTGTAACATCAACCACCTGTCCGTACTGAAGGTTTGCCGGGTCTTGATAATTAAGAGCACCGTTTGCCTTAAAATCAGCAGTATTTACATAAGAGCCCTTGAATATAGCACCGTCGCATACTGCCATATCATCCCCGCCATAAAGCATAATCATTTGTTCTTTAGATGTATCAATAAGATACGGCTCTGACGAATTCCATTTGTTAGGTAAATAGTATTTACCATCCTGTCCCCTGAAAACCCCCGGATTGTTAGCCAAAATTTCATCAGGAGTACCGTTTGGATTAAATCTGTATGCCTGAACATCATTAGCTTTACTCATATACGGTTCAGCGCCTTGTAAAACATTGGAATGAGCATGTGCTGTGCCGGTTGTCCAGGTAAGAACATTACCTTTAGCATTTAAACCGCTCATCTTAACAGCTTCCGGAAGAGTTTTAAAAGTTTGTACTGTAGCTTGCGCAATATTCATATCATTTGCCCCTTGAGCAGATACAACTCCGGCTTTTGCAGCTGCATCTAGTGCGGGTTTTGCGCCCAGAGCAGAAGCAGCAACTGCCAATGCACCTCCGCCGATTGTTTCCCAAGCCTGTTTTGCTTCTGCATCTGTATCAGCAGTAGCAGCTTTATATGCACCTACACCAATCATCCCGACACCTGTCGCAGCACCGGCAGCAACTAAAATAGGAAGAGCTGCACCTCCTGTTAAAACAGTTAAACCAACACCGCCTGCAACTGTTAATGCTGTAGCTATCGGATGTTTAACAGCGCCTTTTACCATACCTGCTAAACCTTTACCAAAACTTTCCATCGATTCTCCAAAAGTAAGTTTTCCGTCATCTTTACCATCAGTTGAAACTTTATCAACATCATGCCACCAACGTTGAAAAGCATTCAAATCTAAAGTTTCACCGATTGTCTTATAATCATACCCTGCTTTTGATGCTTCCTGTGCGAAGATTTGATACTCATTACCGGACAGTTTACCGTCTTTATTAACATCCACCTGTTTTGCAGTGTTGTTTAATCCCGCATCAGAAATTTTTGAAATCTCAATACCCATAATATCTCCTTTTTATCTCGTATTCTCGTTTGTAAACATTCTTGCAACACAATACCTATTGTGTTGCAAGAATGGTCTAAAGAATGAGTCGGCGCAGATTTTCGGCGCCGGCTCATCGGTTATCTTTAATTCCTATTAAATGTAAAATTTTGTAACAATAAAGCAATTTTAATTATCATGTTGTTTTTAACAACATATAGGTAAGTTTTTAAATAAAGTGGAAAGGAAAATTAGTATGACAAAGGGGTTATTTACATTTTTGGGAAAAACATTTGATAATTCAAAATATTGGAAAGATTTAAATACAACTCTAACAAAATATGGTACTGTTATCAAAAAAAGTTTACATAAAGACGGCGACTTATTTGCCGTTACAAAAACATATTCAAAAGGAAGCCATATGGCTGATCTGGGTGTAAAGGAAACGAGACTCACATTTTCGAAAATTTCAAATAATCTAGCCTCTCCTGGAAATAAACCTTATTTCATTCGTGATGGGCTTAGAGTAACATTAAATAACGGTAAAATTTTAAATTTAACGCCGGATGATACCAAAACATTTTTTAGGGCTGCAAATACATATAAAAATTACATGAAAGTTTAATCTTTGAACACAATAAATAAAAAAAGCTGCCTGATGGCAGCTTTTTTATATTTTAATGCTCAGCTTGTTGTATATACAATAAAAGGTCGGTTGAATATAACTTACTAATTAACGTTCACTATTCACTATTCACTATTTGCTATTTTCCCCCCACTAATGACTAATTACATCAATGTCTTTACGTATTCAATGATATCAGCAGATTCGTACATTTGAATATTTCTGTCTGTATCTACAAGAAACGGAACTTGTCTCTTCCCGCCTATCTGGATTAATGAATCTTCTGATGCTTTATCTTTTATATCAATTTTTCTGTATTTAATTTTATTTTCGTCCATAAAGTCCGTAACTTTTTTACAATATGGGCAGGTTTCTAATATAAATAGTTCTAACATTTTCTTTCCTCCTAACCAATTATCTAATTTTAATACTTTTTTTGTATTGAACATTTCTCTTATTTTTTTATGCTAATATATAAACGAAAAGAGGATATTATAATGTTGTTTGAGTTTTTACATTCAAAAATACATAGAGCCACCGTAACAGATTCAAACTTGAATTATGTCGGCTCAATTACTATAGATGAAGAGTTTTTGGAAAAAGCTAATATAAGAGAATTTGAAAAAGTCGAAATCTTAGACGTAAACAACGGTGAAAGATTTCAGACTTATGCAATCAAAGGCAAAAGAGGCTCCCGTTGTTTTTGTGTAAACGGTGCAGCTGCAAGAAAGGTACAAACCGGGGATAAAATTATCATAGTAACTTATGCACAGATGACGGAAGAAGAAATCAAAGGTCATAAGCCTACAATTGTTCAAGTTGGTGAAAATAACGAAATAATCAGTTATGGAAAATAAACCGAAGAAAAAAAAGAAAAAGAAATTTGTTATAAATACCAAAAGCATGGGAGTTAATATTGACAAGAACGAATACTATGAAATTATTCTGTCCAATTCAAACCATCCTGAATACTTTGGTAAAAATTAATCTAAAATGCGGACTCCGCTGTTTGTTCCGTAATTATGGCTAAAGTTATTATATCCGCTTCCGAAAATACCGTTAGAAAATTGTTCTGAAGCGCTTCTTGTAAATCCCGGAATCAAATCATCTCCTATTAAAGAGGGGGTAAATCCTGTCAATTGTCCTGAAAAATAATCTCCGATACTGGAGAGCAGGGTTTTTTTCCGGTAATTATTTTTAGGTCTTGAAAGAATAGCTGTTTCTACATTTTTGTATCTTGTATCATAATCTCCGCTTTGGATGGCTCCAAAAGCAAGCTCTTCCAATCTTTCAAGTCTTTTCAAATCAGAATCTCTTTTATATGTTTTGTTGAAAGCGTAATCTTCAAGAAGATTAAGAGTGCTTACGCCCGCAGACGGAGAGTTGTTTGTTCCGCTTAATACATTCACCGGAAGTGTACTTGTTTGATATTCATAGCTGGTATAAGGCGCATTGAATGTGTTATAAGAGTTATAATTTCTGTATCTTCTGAAAGGTGTATATCTTCCCGGTGCATAATATCCGCAGGGATGTCTAAGCCGGTTATAGTTATAAGATCTGTAAGGGTTGTATCCTCGGTACCTTCTGGGATATGTTGTAGTAGTGTAGCCCGGTGATACGTAAGTTGTTCTTGGAAATGTTGAATAATTATTAGAAAAAGGTGAACGGGTTACAAAGGTCGCAGCAAAAGCTGGAACGCTCATTATAATTGCCAAAAACAGTGTAACAATACGATACATTTTGAATCCTCCTGAGTAAAAATCTAATACATAATTGCGATTTTAAGATTCCCCTTTTGGCTATTCCATGTGTTGATATTTTTTATGAAAAATAGTAAAATAAACTAGTTATTTGATACGTATTGAGAGGTTTATATATGAAATTATACATGCAGGTATTGATTGCACTTGGGTTAGGACTGAAACGAAACTGGCATATCTTTGCCGGACTGATTCTTGGCGTTTTAGCCGGCATCTGGCTGCATGCTAATCCTAATAGTGTTATTATGACTGCACTCACCTTTATAGGGCAGGTATTTATACGACTTATCCAGATGGTTGTGATTCCGCTTGTAATCTCGGCAATTGTTATCGGGATTACCAGTATAAGTGACAGCAAGCAGATAGGTAAACTCGGTACAAAAATGATTTTTTATTACGCAATAATAACGTCGGTTGCTGTTATTATAGGTGCATTGTTGGCGCTTTTGCTTAAACCCGGATTAGGGGCTGCAAGTTATATAAATTCAGACATTGCATCAGGTATTCAGGCACAAGTTGCTACTACAATTGAATCTCAAAAAGGAAATATCCTTAATATTATATTAGGTTTTATTCCGAAAAACCCTCTGTCATCAATAGCTGCCGGAGATATGGTGCCGATTATAGTATTCGGAGTAATATTCGCTCTTGCGCTTGCTAAAGTTGGTGATATTAACAGACCTTTCGTAAGCTTTTTTGAATCAGTTTTTGCCGCTACAATGAAAATTACTGATTGGATTATGTGCTTTGCTGCGCCGGGTGTTTTTGCTTTGACTGCAGCTGCGGTTTCATCTTTCGGTATAGATATTTTTATGAGTATTTCAAAATATCTGGGCGTACTCGCATTAGGTTTTGGAATACAGTTATTTGTAGTTTATCCTGTGTTTTTAAAAGTTTTTTCAAAGGTGCCTGTATTAATGCTTTATGCTGCAATAGCCGAAGCTATGATGGTTGCATTTGGTACAGCAAGCTCTTCTGCGACATTACCTTTGACAATTGCATGCTGCGAGAAGAGAGGTATTTCTCATAAGGTTACAAGTTTTGTAATTCCTCTCGGTGCAACATTAAATATGGACGGGACAGCTCTCTTGCAGGTTGTTGCCGTAATATTCTTGGCACAGGCTTACGGCGTAGCATTAACTCCGTTTTTGGTAGTACAGATTGCTCTTCTTGCAATTATTGCATCAAGTACTTGTGCAGGAATTCCGGGGGCAGGTTTGATTACTATTGCGCTTGTTCTTAATGGTATGGGACTTAGCCCTGAACAGCTTGTTGCAGGCTTTGCATTCCTGTTTACTATTGAAAGAATTACGGATATGATGAGAACCCTTGTTAACGTAACATCTGATGCGGTTGTTGCGGCTGCTATTGCGGATAACGAGAATGAAATCAATTATGATCTTCTTAACAACCCGGAAGAATATAATGACGTTATAAACTAAAATATAAGCTGTTGCGGACGATGTAAGCTGCTTTTAGTTTATCTTGGATAGAATCAAATATGACAAATAAAATAATAGGATTCTGGGGATACCCGAAGCCGGATTTAATTGAAGAAACAAAACAAAAATATCCCGATTATGAATGGATTGACTTGGATATAGATTTTAATTATCCAAAAACAAACATTCTGCCTGATGCATACTGTAAAATTATCAGAAATATTGTAGATAATACATTTTACTTAAAACCGGAACTAATCTTAGCTCCGATAGGTAAAGATAAGTGTGACAGCGGTTGGTTTGCATCA
>CALUTN010000072.1 GCA_944323665.1 Candidatus Gastranaerophilales bacterium
TTGGATTTGACTATTATTGATGAATTGCCAAAGGGCAGAAAACCAATACTTACGACTTTGACCAATTCCAGAAAACAAATTGCTGACCTTATCAGGCGGGAGGTTGAAGCCGGAAGACAGGCTTACATAGTATATCCGCTTATTGATGAGAGTGAGACTCTTTCTGCAAAAGCGGCGACAAAAGAGCGCGAGAGATGGCAAAATGAAGTTTTTCCGGAATATAAAATAGGCTTGCTGCATGGAAAGCTAAAGAATGACGAAAAAGACGACGTCATGAATAAATTTAAGAACAGGGGATATGATATTCTTGTTTCTACAACCGTTGTGGAAGTCGGGGTTGATGTACCTAATGCAACGGTTATTGTTATAGAAAACGCGGAAAGATTCGGATTATCCCAGCTGCATCAGTTAAGAGGAAGAGTCGGAAGAAGCGATTTGCAGTCATATTGCGTTCTTTCATCTTCGACAAAATCGCAGGAAACCAGAGCACGGCTTAATATAATGACCCAGACAAACGACGGGTTTGTTATAGCGGAAAAAGACCTTCAAATCCGCGGCCCGGGAGAATTTTTAGGTACACGTCAAAGCGGACTTCCGGATATGATTATTGCTGATTTGGTCAATGATTCTAAAATACTTGAGCTTGCACGTTCTGAGGCAATTAATTTTGTTAAAAATTATAATATAAAAGAGTTTCCGCTCCTTGAGAATGCCAAAGGTTTAAATTATGACGGAGACCTTTTGGGCGGTTAAAAAGAACGATTAATAAAATGTAATGTATTTCATTTTTAATATGTATTTTGAGCATATTTCGATATTAACAAATGTAACAAAATCCTGTAATTGAAGGGTTGAAAACAACTGTTACATGCTTTATAATAGGATATATATTATATATACCAATTGGAACGTAAAAAAAGGATTTTTTAGTCATGACAATATCATTTAGCGGTTTGATTTCCGGATTAGATACATCTGCGTGGGTTGACGCTCTTGTTTCAGTAAGAGAAGAAAAAGTTTCCTCAATGCAGGCGGAACTGAAAGAATATGAAAGTATTAAATCTACTCTTAACACTACAAAAACAGCGTTTACAAACCTCAGAAGCGCAATAGAAAAACTTACCGACTATAAATTCGGAGGCTCTTTCGATTTATTTGCCAATAATACAGCCTCATCTTCAAATGAAAATGTCTTTACTGCTACAGTAACAAATTCTGCAGCAAGGCAAACCTATGATATATTTGTAGAACAACTGGCAACATATACAAAAGCCGTGTCTTCAGAACCGGCAAGTGCTGTAGCTGATGACTCCACAGTACTGACTGATATAGGAATAACTGAAGGTAATTTTACAGCTTATGTTGACGGAGTAAAACATACTATTGAAATCGAAGAAAACACTACTGTTGGAGATTTAAAAAATCAATTATCTCAGGCAGGAATAAAAGCCGAAATTGATGGAAACGGAGCGCTTGTCTTGTCTGCTGCTAACGGAACAGCTGATATTAATATCGGAGCCACAACCGACAGCTCCAATTTTTCATCCCTGCTCGGATTAACTAAACAAGATGACGGGACTTACTGTTCCGGCAACTCCCTTTTTAAAGCTTCTACAGCTTCTGTTTTAACCTCGGCAGATTCCGGATTTAAGGAACAAATTACATCCGGAACCTTCACCATAGGAGGTGCGACATTTACCATTGATGAGAATACAACCCTGTCCTCCTTAATCTCGGAAATTAATAATAGCGATGAAGCACAAGCCTATGCTTACTGGGACGATGCAACAGGTAAATTAAATATAACTTCTACAAAAGAAGGTGCTTCATATATTAATATTGAAGCCGGTACAAGCAACTTTACTGATGTAATGGGCTTAACCGAATCAGAATGGGATGCTGACGGAAATCTTGTTTCATCAAGGATGTTTACTGACGCACAAACTCTCGGACAGAATGCTATACTGACAGTTAACGGAACAACCGTAACTTCCGCGTCAAATACAATAACATCAGATATATCAAGATTGGAAGGGGTAACTTTGACCCTGAAAGGTACATCTAATGAAGAGGATGGAAGCTCGACCCTTTCTGTGGAACAGGACACAACAAAACTGGTTGATGCCGTGAATGAATTTATTACTGCATATAATGCGGTTATAGAGAATGTAAATGACGCTACAGCAAGCGGCGGTAATCTCCATGGAGAAACAACTTTAACAAGCATAAAAAATTCTATCAGAAACTACGCGAACGGAAGTAACGCTACTAACGGAGGAATCTATACACTGCTTTCACAAATAGGTATTTCTACTGCAGAAGCTGACGGAAATAATTTATCTACAGATACTGATGCTTTAAGCCTTGATGAAGATAAGTTCTTACAAGCTTTACAGGAAAATCCTGAATCCGTGGTATCTATACTTGCCGGTGAAAACGGTATTTTAACCCATATTGAAAATACTGTTGAACAAGCGTTATCTTCAACTACCGGTTATTTTGATGTAAAATCATCCTCTATTGATAATCAGATTTCAAGACAGGAAAGTAAAATCTCTGACGAAAAAAGTGATATAGAAACCTATAGAGCACGTTTGGAAAACCAATTCTACCAAATGGAGCTAGCAATTGCTCAAATGCAGCAAAATTACAGCTCATTCTTAAGCTAATAATAAAAGCAAAATATAAGTTAACACACAAAAAACCGGTTTAATTGGGGAACCGGTTTTTTTATTACTCATCATCCAGGCTCAATACTGCCATAAAAGCTTCTTGCGGGACTTCAACCCGTCCGACGGCTTTCATACGTTTTTTACCGCGTTTTTGTTTTTCCAGCAATTTGCGTTTTCTGGTAATATCACCGCCGTAACATTTATCAAGCACGCTTTTTCTCAATGCTTTAATATTTGTTCTTGCAATGACTCTTCCGCCGATTGCTGCCTGAATAGGAACTTCAAACATCTGGCGCGGGATAATTGTTTTAAGTTTTTCTGTTAATTTTTGACCGATATAATATGCGCTATCCTCATGACAAATCACGGAAAGTGCGTCTACTATTTCTCCTGCCAGCATTATATCAAGCTTAACCAATTTTGAGCGTTTATAGTCTTCAAACTCGTAATCCAAACTTGCATATCCTTTAGAGCGTGATTTTAACTGGTCATAAAAATCGGTTATAACCTCGCTTAGAGGCAAATGATATATTAAATCAACCCGAACTTTATCCAAATAGGTCATATTAATAAATATTCCGCGTTTTGACTGAGCTAAATCCATCAAGGTTCCTACATACTCGTTCGGGGTAATAATAGATACTTTTACATAAGGTTCTTCTATGTAGTCCCTGTATTGCGCAGCAGGCAGATTAGCAGGGTTATCAATTTCAACAATTTCACCGTTAGTTTTGTGAACTTTATATACAACGGAAGGCGCTGTTGTTACCAAATCAAGATTATACTCTCTTTCCAATCTTTCTTGTGCGATTTCCATGTGGAGCATTCCCAGAAATCCGCAGCGGAAGCCGAATCCCAGAGCACTTGAAGTTTCCGGCTCAAAAGTAATGGAACTGTCTGAGAGTTTAAGTTTTTCCAGTGCTTCTTTTAGTTCGTGATAATCCTCGTTATCGACAGGATACATTCCGGAAAATACCATCGGGAGAGCTTCTTTATACCCCGGCAGAGGTTCTGTAGCAGGAGTTTCAACATGAGTTACCGTATCTCCTACAAAACGGGTTATTTCTTTAATAGAACCGGCAAAATATCCTACATCCCCGCAAACCAATTCGCTTACCTGAACTCTGTTTGGGGTTAAATATCCGAGTTCGATTACTTCATATTCTTTGCCGGATGCCATAAATTTGACTTTATCTCCCTGACGAATCTTACCGTCCATAATCTTAAAGAAACATAAAGTTCCTAAATACGGGTCATAAGCGCTGTCAAAAACCAGTGCTCTTAATGGTTTATTTGATGTATCCTCCGGAGGAGGAACAAATTCTACAATTGACTCCAGAACTTTATCAATTCCTTCCCCGGTTTTGGCGCTTACAGGAATTGCCATAGAGGTATCTATACCAAGAATTTCTTCAATTTCTTCTTTTACCCGTTCGACATCGGCAGACGGAAGGTCAATTTTGTTAATAACCGGTATAATTTCCAGATTTTGCTCGATTGCCATATAAACATTGGCTAAAGTTTGAGCTTCAACACCCTGAGTTGCGTCAACAATAAGTAATGCTCCTTCGCAGGCTGCAAGAGAACGTGAAACTTCATACGAAAAATCTACGTGTCCGGGTGTGTCAATTAAATTAAATATATATTTTTCCCCGTTTTTAGCGGTGTAGTTCATTCTTGCGGCATTGAGTTTGATTGTAATTCCGCGCTCGCGCTCAATGTCCATGGTATCTAATAACTGATCCTGCATGTCGCGTTCAGCAATTGTGCCGGTTGCTTCCAAAAGCCTGTCAGCCAATGTGGATTTGCCATGGTCTATGTGGGCTATTATACAAAAATTTCTTACATTTGTCCTTTGCATTGTTTTTCTTTCTTTATTTAATTTCTTCCCTTCAAGGAGATGCCCCTAACGAACTAAGTTGAGGCGAAATTTTTATTATCCCTGGTTGGGGGAAGGGAGCAATTCTTATTTATCCCATTTACTCCCATTTATCCCTCATCACTTTCACGAAGTTCAGGTTTCACGTCTTCAGTTTCCTGTGCAGGTTGAGTAACCTGTGGAACTTCCTGTTCTGCAGCTTTTTCCGCATCTTTGCTGAACAGATGTTTAATTTTATATCTGAGAGTTTGTTTTTCAGCTTCGTGCTCAGCTATAATTTCATCAATTGTTGTAGCTTCGCTGCCTTCAATCGGTTCCGGAATTGAGTTAACGTAATCTACCGCATTATCGTATTCTGTCCGGGTAGCCAGCCACTTGAAGGATTTAACCAGAGTTAAAGGTTTTGCTGCATCACCCCGTACAACAAGCTGGAATTTAGTAGCTGCATTATCTACATAACTGTTTGCAAAGCTGGGGAGAATTGCAATTTCTTCTTCCGGTACCATTTCACAGAATAGGGAGAATGCTTTTGCTGTTACTATATTTAAGCTGGCTGCACTATTAATGAGGTTTGCCGGGTTAATTGCACCTATTGGTCCTAACAGATTTGATACAAGAGATGCCATTCTTGCCCTGACTTTCATATCGGCATAATTTCTTAAGATATCGAATTCTCCAAAAATATGCAAGCTTAGAATATCGCCGAGAGATGTTATCGGATTCAGATAACAAATTCCGTCGTTGAAGCTCAAGTTTCCGGATAAATCAGAGAAGTGAGTTGTATCAATTGTTAAAAGTCCGTCAATAATTCCGCCTAAAGCAGTCTGGAAGAATTGAGATTCTCTGATATTTTCTGCCAATATTAAATTTTCAATTTTACCGAAAGGTCCAAATTGACCGTTTTTAACTGTAAAATCAACATTTCCTTTTAGACTTTTTACTTGTTCTTCATAAGTTGCTCCTTTAAGAGAAATATCAGCATTGAATACCGCAGTCCCTTTTAGAGTGTCTTTCATCGCAGCTGCCTGAAGAAGAGCTTTTTCTACATTTATGTTTTGTCCTTTTACATTAACATTTAAAAGTGATGTCAGGAGATTCATAGAAATATTCCCATTAACTCTTCCGTCAAAAATATTTGTGTGTAGATGTCTGAGTCTGAAAATATTATTTTCCAGAGAAATTCTTCCGGCAGTGTTTCTAATATCAATATTTCCGGAGATTATTCTGGCAAATCTGATTGAACCATTTTGGACATAAACCGGAATATCTGCAGGTTCAGCAGGCTGAGTAGTTTTTCCTGCCGGAGATGCCGGAACATAATCCATGGCTTTTTCAGAAACTTTCATTAATTTATCGACATTTAAGTATCTGGAGGAAATATCAAGGTTTGTAATATTTAATACGGATGACGGCATAAGGCTCATAATTCCTTCAATTTGTAAATCTGAGCCGTTAAGAATTAAATCATTAGCGGTAAATTCAGCATGATTACCTTTGAATTTTAAAGCGCCGTTTCTTAAATCAAGAAGAAGTTCAGGGATTTCAAGCCCTTGTATATTGAAACCTCCGCGCATTCTCGGTGTCGCAGTTTCGCCCAGAATGAAGGCTCTTCCGCCAAACTTGAATTCTGATTTAGGGAATGCATAAATTTTTCCGTTGAGGAATTTAGGCATTGTTATTTTTATTAAATTTATTCGATTTCCTTCAATAGTACCGTCTATTCCGAAGATTTCATCAAGGGTAATGATTTCATTGCCCTTTTCGTCAACATTTACGATGCGTTCAAAGAAGCCCGTTTTCTTGATTTTGATTCGGTTAGCTTTAAAATCTGCAACAGACTGGAGCGAAATATTTTTACCCTGGAGTTCATTCATGTCAACAGGAGTTATAAAATTGTCTTTATTGCAAAGAGCTTGAGTATAAAGAGTTTGTTTGTTTTTATTCCCTTCAAAGGTTAATTTTACAGGGATTTTGCCGGCAGAGTGGATAAACGGTTTCAATTCTTTTCCGATAAGTTGTATCAAATCATCGGTATAAAGATTACCTCCGGCTGTTAAATTAATTGATTTTAATCTGTTATAATCTTCAATTTTTCCGGAAAATTTTATTTCGGATTGATTATTAACGAATAATGATTTTTCAGCAATGTTTATATCTTTATCTTCGATTTTTAATCCAAACTCGGGGATTCTGATTGAAGAGGCTGTTTTTGGCATAGAAACCGTGAGTCCGTTATTTTCAAGTTCGCCTGAGAGTTCTTTTGAATTACAGAAAAATTCACCAAAGAAATCTTTATTTTGAATAACGAGATTTCCTGTTTTATCCTGAAGGTAGAAATTGTTTAATCCGGCTTGCAGTGATGCAACAGCTTTCTTTAGCTTGCCTTTAAGGTTAAGTTTCAGTGTCATATCACCGGATTTAAAATTATATGCATTTCGTACTTCTTGCGGTGCGAATGCATTGAACAAGACCGGAAGAGGAATCTTGTTAGCTGATATACAAATATCTGCTACGGATTTTTGGTCAATTTTTCCGTCTATGTTTACTTTTGAGTTATTTACGAGGAGACTGGAGTCTTTAATCTGAAGCATGTTGTTGTCGAGTAAAAGATTAATGTTGGCATCAGCAAGCACTTCGCCTACTCTCTTAACATTTATACCGCCGTCTTTTACTATAATAGAACCGCTTGATTTTAGTTTTTTAAGGTTAGTTTTTATATAACAATCAGCTTTTATCATCCCTGTTGCGGTAATGCTGTCAAGTTCGTTTCTGATGTGAAGGGAATCCAGAAAAGCTTTTGTGAGAATAATCATATCATTGAACTTAATATTTCCGGTTTTGATTTCCATATCAATACTCGGTTTGCCGATAACTGCGATATTGCCTTCCGCTTGTATATTTTGGTTTTCTGCAGCGTAGATATTTGTATCAAGCTTTATTGTTTTTCCAAAACACTTGGCTTTTACATAGCTTGGCGGAAGGACAAGATGTGAAACTTTCATTGTTACATCTTCAAGGTTAAAATAACCTAAGATTAAGTCTTCTCTGACTCTCAAACTTGTATCAAGATTAGCTTTCAAATCGTAATTGCGGTACATCGTAACCGGATTTACAAAAGGAATGTCTATTCTTTCTGCCGGATCATCTTCTTCATCTAAAGCCGGTGCCGGCGGAGGAAGGAATGTATCTATGTTAATATCAGCCGTAATATTTTTATTTTCATCACTGAACAATTCGGCATAAGTTTTGACCTTCATTGTCTTTCCGTTAAAGTAGCCGATTGTAAGTTTTTCGCCCTGTAATTTAAGATAATGTTTTGATGCCAAATCATTTACCAATACCTTATAATTATTAAGCTTTACGCAAGGAACTTTAATTCTTATCCAAGAAGGGTTAAACCAGCCGGCTTCTTCAATTTCGGTTTCATTTTTCTCTAAAGCTTGTTCTTTTCCTTTGTTCAATATATATTCAACAAGCTGTATAACTTTAAATTGTTCATTATTAGCATTCTTAGCAATTTCAAGATTAATGTAAGGATTGTTCAGCTCAAGTGCAGAGACTTTAACGGTTAGTAATAATGCACTTGGAAGCGCTATTCTGGTTTTTAAACTGTCTGCTGAGAACAAAAGCGAATCATCAGGCAGTTTAACTGAAATGTTGTCAGCCTTAATGCCGGCAGCGAGAAGAGGTGTTGTAATAATTTTTGCATTCTCAAAATCTA
>CALUTN010000073.1 GCA_944323665.1 Candidatus Gastranaerophilales bacterium
AGCTTTTCTGCCAAAAAGGTTTGCATTTTACCGGATATTGATGAAAATTCCTCTTCTATTCTTTCGGAAATCGACTTATCTGATTTGTCAAACAGTATAGTAATCTGTGAAACTAATGATTCAAAATTACTTTCTATAATCGATAATTGACGGGTCATATCCCCATCAACATTTTCATCAACTTTATCAAGCACCGTTTTTAACGAAGAAAAATCATTAAGTAATAAATCCACCTTTTGAGCAAGAGCATCAGTATACTTATCGTTCAAAGTATTAATCAATGATTTTAGAGAAACAAAATTCTCTAAAATTTTTGCGAGTAAACCTGTCATGCTTGAAGAACTTTCTTCCGACAGTCTTGACAACAAAAGCTTTATTTCTTCAAGAAGATCCAATACCTCTTGTGCACTCTGCGGATTTATACCCTGAACAGACAATTTAAGTTCATTAATTCTGTCCGCGTTATCCGTAACAAACTCCTGCTTGTAATCTGAAATCTTATTCAAAAGCTCATTTTTTAAAGATGTAAGCTTTGTATCAAAATCAAATTTTATAACGTTAGCAGAATCCAAAATCCCGTCAATTCTGCTATCGGAAGAAGCAGAATTGCTTGACAAAATATCTTTTAATTCTTGGTATGAATTTTGAAGTTCCAGCAATTTTGAATAGGATGATTTTATCTCATTCTTCAAGGCTTCTGAAGTTTCACTTATTGTCCGCTTAACAGAATCAAATTCCCCTGAAGTTTCCTCCTGAATTTCCTTAAGATTTGCTTCAACCTGAACTTTTATAACATCTACTATATCTCTTACATTTTCAATATAATTAATACTGTTTTCTTTTATAATATCAGAGAATCCTGAAAGTTTAATATCGTAATTACCGCTATCAGCAGGAACCTGCGTGCTGACATAAGATAACACATCAACAATGGATGATGAAATATTTTCTAATATAGACTTTATTCCTGCAAGTGAAGCTGATTGTGAATTCTTAAATTCATCTTCCACAGTGTCCAATTTACTGATAAGTAGCTCATACTTACTGTACAAATCTTCCGTAATTTTTTCGGAAAGTACATTGGAAGAATTATCAATACTGTTTGCTATATCTTGTTTTGCGGCATATAAATCCACTTTCAAATCTTTTACGACATTTACAAAATCTAATGCCAGAACATTTTCGACTGCAGTCTTTAAATCCGAAAATTCTCTTTTTACACTGCCGGATTCCACAAGAGATGATTCCATTTTATAATCAAGGACATTTGCCAAGTTTTTAATATTTTCTACCTGATCATTTAATTGAGCAGAATATGAAGATACCGTTTTTTCCTGAGTCTCAATTGTTGATTTAAGGCTGTTTTCAAAAAATGAGAGCCTATCAGTAATATTCGATAATATAGCATTGTTAGAGGCAACACTTGTTTCGTCAAGCTGCCTTATAGTATTTTTTAAATCAGTTACATTTTCAAAAACCGCATTAAAATTCCTTTCACACAACTCCGCAACAGATACCTGCGTTTCATTTAGTTTTGTGCTTAATGCATTAGCCCCCTCGGATATTGAATTTAAGACTCTTGTTATATTTACTTCATGTAAGCTTGCAATCTTTTCCGTACTATCATCGACATGTGATTTTAGACTTATCTCGGTCTTCCCAAGATTTGTTAAAAGTTCCTGAAAATTAACACTTATATCCAATCCCTTGATTATATCTGCTACCTTCTGTATTTCATTGAAGGAATCATCCAGGTTTTTATCAAGACTTAGGGTTGCTTCAACAACATTACGAAGCATATTTTCCAAAGAAGTTTTAAATTCAGCAAATTTTTCTTCTGATTTTATACTCAAAACCTCAGTTTGCAGTTTATTGAATTCCTCAATAATATTCTGAGCATTTTGATCATTATTTTCCGAAAGAACAGACTTAAGTCCGGCAATAATATTTACAGAAGCATCAATTTTCTCCGACAAACTATCAAAATTCAAATACTTGCCGCTCAATTCCGAAACTGAATCCGCTAGTTCTTTATTTTGTACTGATATGTGCTGTAAATGTTCATTCTGTGCAGAAATATCATCTTTTGTAGCAACATTGCCCAGTACAACTTCTACCTGTGAAGTCTTTTTATCAAGCATCTGAAGAGCCGATAAAACTGTATTGGATGACATTTCAATGTTAGATAATACTTCTGCAAATTTATCCAGATAGTCTGTCTTATCATAGGATGCAATTGTCTTGATAATTGTTTTAAAATTATCATTTAAACTTAATACAATAGAATCAAATCCGTTGTTCAAACGTTCAAAATCATTTTTCAAAAGAGATATATTTTTAATTATATCCTTCGACTGTGTATCATCAGAGCGCAGAGAATCCATTCTTAAGACCATATCCGAAAGAGATTCTTTTTGTGAAACAACTTCTCTGGACAGTACAGATAAATTGGTTGCTATAATATCAAAAATTTCTTTAACTTCAGAAGATTTAAGCATTTCAGAATTATTTTTAAGCAAATTCGTGAATAATGATTCAATAGCCCCGAATTTTGAAAGCAGGACATTATGTCTTTCATCAAGGGTTTGCTTCAACTCTGAGAGAAAAACTTTTATCAAATCAATATCTTCTTCCGTATCAATTCTTTCAAGCTTGTTGTTAATACCGGATAAGAGTTTATCTACATCCGATGTATTCAGAATTCCCTGCGCTCTTATTGAATTTAACAGAGTTTTTATAGTGTTAAAATTCTCATTAATTTCTGAAAAGTTATCAAAATCTGCCATAAAAATACTATCCCACATCCTAAATTATTACGTACACCTTATTATATAATAATATAAAAATAGTGACAAATAATATTTTTTTTTTTAATATTATCAGTAACAATGAATTATTTGTTTTACATACTTATAGTGATATCCGTCATTGCAGCTGTTATAAACGGAACCATCCCGGAGCTTATAAACGCCATGCTTGAGGGATGTGAAACCGCAGTAAAAATAGCATTTTCACTTATCGGGATAATGGCTTTTTGGCTTGGGATAATGAGAATTGCGGAAAAAGCAGGTCTGGTACAATCTATATCCAGGATTATACATCCGCTGGTAAAACCTCTTTTCAAAGGATTAAAAAAAGATTCTCCGGCCCTGGGGGATATAACGATGAGTCTCACGGCAAATGCTCTTGGACTGACTAATGCCGCAACTCCTATAGGACTAAAAGTTATGAAAGAACTCCAGTCTGATAATAAAAATAAAGAAGTTGCCGATGATAATATGTGTATGTTTCTTGGTATGAATACTGCCGGCTTTCAAATTATACCGGCAACAGTAATTGCAGTTCTTGCAGGCCTCGGTGCAAAAAATCCCGCAGAAATAATAATTCCTACACTTATTGTAACAACACTGGCTTTTATCTCTGCAATCCTAACAACCTTATTCTTCAGAAAAATATGGAAGGAGAAAATATGATAATTCTTCCGATTATGATACTTTTGATATTAACGGCCGGCATCGCAAGAAAAGTCCCTGTATATGAAGAATTTATTGAAGGCGCCAAAGACGGTTTTAAGGTGTCAATAAAAATAATCCCTTATCTTGTAGCTTTAATTACAGCAATATCAATGTTTAAATCTTCCGGAGCAATGGACTGGCTTACGGGGATGTTCGGACACATTCTTGATAAATTATCTGTTCCGGCAGAAATCGTACCTGTTATAATTACCCGTCCGCTATCAGGTTCTGCAGCTTTGGGTATCTTTGCAGAACTTGCCGCTAAGCATGGCGCAGATTCTTTTATTACTAAAATGGCTGCAATTATGCTGGGGAGTTCCGAAACAACGTTTTATGTTCTTACGGTGTATTTTGGTTCCGTCGGGATAAAAAAATTCAGGTATGCCCTCTTCACCGGAATCGTTTCGGATGTTATAAGTATTGCACTAGCAATCTGGGTGTCTCACCTGTTTTTCCCTGCCAGCATTGTATAGTCGACATGCCGGAATTTTCCCGGACAATAGCCTTGTTTAAAACTGCAAAGTTTATATCTATAAAATTAATCTTATCCAGTTTTTCGATAGTAAACTCTCCGGAACCGCAATTAGTACAATATCTGTTCGCAGGCTCTATATGCTCGCCTCGTTGAACCGTTTTTAGCTTTATTCCGCAACATGCACAACGTGAAATATACCAGTCATTACGTATAAGTTCACCGCAATCCGGACAGTATGATGTCTCTATATCCGGAGCAACACGCTCATGCCTGCATTTTTTATTTACTTTAAATAAATTTGTTAAAAACATATATCACCTCATTTGTACATATTTCTTAACTAAAATTTGGGAAAAAACAATTATTGTTAAGAATTGTAAATACATTACTGACAAATAGTCAATTTATTAATCCAAGATTACTTTATATATATAGGATATTTATTAAAAGCTATACACATATATCTATTATTTATACTACACTTCACACATTTAAGTTTTTAGAGTCGATAAGACTCTTTTTTTTGTAATAAATTTTAATAATACAAACCTTTTTGTTGCAATTTTATAAAATAATAAGTATACTAAATACACTTAATATTTTTACTTATTGTAACAATATCGCCGGAATTTTGTAACAAAATAGCAATTATGGAAATTTAAAAGACTTTATAAAATTGTATTGTATGACGTTAGGTAAAGGGTTTGTGTAGTTGAAAGTAGAAAAATGCTGCAATAACAATTCTGGAACATATACCGCAAGTAGTATAAACCGCATCAAGAACGAGAAACGATATAATCCGAGTTTCGGCGCGGGAATAGACGGTGTCTTGAATACAAGCGGCGGAATTATGCAGTGGATTGAAAACGGAGGATTCTTACTCTCATTTTTAATACAAGACTGTTTAGGAATGACCATGCCAAGGGTCTGCGCAGCTTTTTTACGTGATAAAGAAGTTACGGGACACTACAATATACAGGAAGGCTTTGAGGTACTTGGCAGAGAAGGCTTAACAGGCCCGTGCATGATGGCTGTTGCACCTATAATGATGGCACTAGCAGCAAAATTCGGAAGAAGCACCAGTGTAAATTCCCAATTGATAAAACGATTCGGTAATAGTCTTAAAGAAATTGTTTCCAGACCGAACTTTGATAAGTCGCTCTTAAACAATAAGGAACAATTTAAAACCGAATTTTTCAGGACAAATATCCGAAGCATGCTTGAAAAATCATTGGGCAAAGAAAATGTCAAAGAAGAGAACGTACAATACATTCTGAACCAGATTGCTAATTACGAAAAAATTCCTGCAGATGCCAAGTTAAACGGAATATTTGGAAAAGGCAAATACCGGACACAATGTATCAATAATATATCTGAGCATATTGATAATATCAGATACAATGTCTCGTCTGATTTAGATATGCTCCAAAAGCTAAAAGTTGGAACAGAAGGTTTAAACGATTATAAAGCTTTTTCAACTAAAGATACGATTGATGCCATGATTAAATACAGTAATGATGCCATATCATTGAACAAGCATGTACAAGAACTTGATGCGGCAATGGCTGAAAATATAAAAAACAGTTCAGTTGCAAAACGTATGATTACAAACATCTCAACGATGGCTGCAACATTGGGGGTCTTATCTATATTGCCTAAAATTTATGCAAAAAGTGATATTGCCCCGGGGGCACAAACTGCAAATAAATTAAGAGAAATTAAAGAACAGGAACGCAAGCTGGAGAAAGAACTGGCTATTGATAAAAAGCGAGAGGAACGTCTTGAAAAAGATTTGGAAACAGAAAGGGAACATGCTGTAAGTTTTAGAGCAAAAGCACCTTCTAAAAATCCGCTTTCTTTACTGGGAAAATTTATTTCTGAACATTCAAATGAAAAGATTTCCTCAGAATTTGAATATAACGGACACAACTTTACACACACTTTAATGGCCGGGTTATCTCTATTCGGATTACTTATGCCCAGAGGGTTAAGAGCTTATAACAGAGCACAGGTTGATGAAGACGGGAACAAAGATTTGACAGAGCTTTACGAAATACTCATAAGAGATATTTCATCAAGCCTATCTGTTGTATTCGCGGTACCTATGCTGACAAGAGCCTTTGTTACTTCTTATGAAGATAAATCGGGCTTTGTCCTGTTACAAAAAAACAGAAACAGAAATAAGCTGCACACAACTTTAGATTTACTGAACCCATACAGCAGTGCACATGTACTTACTAATTCTGAGATATCAGCCTTATACAGTAACATTGATAATCTGGATAAGATGAAGAATTTCTGTAAATACATTGACTGCAATAACGGAGATTTACAAAAAATACTTTCAAAATCCGAAACAGCCGGAACCATATTCAATGAAAAAACTATGAAGCTATCCTCACTCGAAAATTTAAGCAAGAGCGATAAAAACAAAAAAATCATTGAGTTTTTTGAACAATTTGAGAAAAACGCCGAGAAACTGGGCAAATCATCCGACAAGGAAAGTTTAAACAAGCTTGTTACATCTCTTATGAAAAATGCGAAATCCCCCAAGGGAAATAAAATAACAGCTTTCGCCAGAGGCTTAAATTCTGTTCCGGGAATTTTAACCACATTCTTAATCTCACCATACCTGCTCGGCTGGTTTATTCCAAGATTGACTTATGCAAATACCCGAAGAATTCATGAAGAACAGGAACGAAAACGCGAAGCAAAATTAAGCACTAAAGTTTAATCAAAGATAACTTGCCAGTATAGAGCGTACATAGTTTTGAGTCTCCTTGTAAGGTGGTACGCCGTCATATTTGTCGACAGCACCGGGTCCGGCATTATATGCTGCCAATGCAAGAATAATATTCCCGTTGTAGCGGTTAAGCATCGATTTTAAATATTTAACACCGCCCTCAACATTTTCTTCCGGATCCATAGGATTCGTAACCCCCAGACCTTTAGCTGTTGCCGGCATGAGCTGCATTAAACCCATCGCACCTACCCTGGATTTAGCATTGGGATTAAACCCTGACTCTTGATTTACAAGAGCATTAACTAATTTCTCATCTACACCATGCTTCTTTGAAACTCGTGAAATCAATTCTTTTATTTTTGATTTTGTTGAATAATCATTCTTAACAGAAGCAGCTTGATTTGAATATAAAGATGCATTTACTCTCGTTGAAGGATTTGTAAGCAAATCTCCGAACTTAGTCTTAGCAGAAGATTTTAAAATCGTATCAAAAGATTCAACCTTAGTATTTGCATTCACCGTTTGAGTAGCATTTTCCACGGGAAACCATTGCGCATTCAAACTATTAACATAGTTATTCATTTGAGAAGCTCTTTGCATTGCACTTGCTTGTCCTGATGATGATAAAAGATTTTGAATCATTGCCGAAAACATATTTAATCCTCCGGTATTGTTAACGGATAAAATACAAAAATATTTAATTATTTACAAAAAAATACACTATATGATTTAATATTTTTATTTTATAAGTCAAATATATGGATTTATTTTTAATAGTATGATAATATAGGCTCATAGTGAGGGAGAGTATCAGGTGAATAACGATAATTTTTTAATAGAAGAGAGTGATTTAGCGCAGGCTCGTGATATATGCAGACATATCACGGATACAGCTATTAGGAACAGAGCTATTGCAAACGCTTTTGCGGGTAATATTGCAAAAAAATATTTTTTAGAAGCGGATGCAGATACCGAATCAGGGTTGCATAATATTGCGGCCGTATTAAAAGATATAGAAATTTCGGATATTTATATTAATAGCTGCTATATTGACGTACGGTTGTATTTTAATGATAATGAGCTGTTTGTACCGAAAGAACTATTTGACAGAGAGCTCTTGCCTGTAGCATTTATGTTTATCAAAGTTTCTCCAGATTTGTCAGGAGGAACTGTTACCGGGTTTATTCAACCTGCAGAAATTAATACTGAGAATTTGTCCGACAACTATTACAGGGTCGATGAAACGAAGTTGTTGTCTTTTTATGATATAGAACCCTTACTGATGAATAAGCAATATGCAGACCTTATTGATAATATTGATGTTAAGATTTTTGCATATTTGGACGGCTCGTTAGAGGATGTTAACAATTTTTACAAAGCTTTGCTAAGCTCCAGA
>CALUTN010000074.1 GCA_944323665.1 Candidatus Gastranaerophilales bacterium
GCAAAAGGCAATACTCCAAAAATTAGAGATATCAAACACGTCCAAAATAAACACGGATGATCTTTCTTTAGTTCTCTGATAATATTTAATAGTTCAAAAGGAATCTCAAATATATATTTTTTATTAATATATTTTCTATTCATGCCGTTAGTTTATCAGTTATATTCATATATGTCAAGCGCATACTTATATTATCTTTGATATACTTAGCTCTATAAATTTTTCATGTATTTTGGAATTAATCAGATAGAATATTATTTACCGATCCCGAATCTTTTTAATATATTTTCAATTACAGAATTGACTTTTTTTGGCTTTCCGGCTATAATATTATCGTTCGCCGTAAGTCCTGAAATAGAATTCGTTCCGTTTTCGGGGGTAATGTTTGATAAGGGTGAAGAAGGCATCAAACGCTTACGCGCGGACTTATTTTGTTTGTATGCCGATATCACCCAGTTTCTCGGTTTTTTCTTCCAATCTGTTGATACAACTATTGCATTATTAACATCTTCAACTATTTTTCCTATTTAAATCTGAATGTTTTTTATTAAGGAGGCAGTGGGGCAGCCTTCGGCTGCCCCACTGCAAAATGAAGAATGACTAACTATTTCTTATTTCGTTTTTTTATTTCTTTAATAATTTCTTCAAGTGCTTCTTCCTTCTCTTCTTCCGGAATCTCATTCATCAAATCCTGAGAAGGATTTTGCTGCAGAGCATTCGGAGTTTGAGACTGTGCAATCATAGCCGCAAGAATATCAGGGCTTATTGAAGGAGGCATTTGAGGGTTAACCAAATTATTTACCCCCATATTTACCTCAGCATTTACTCCATTTATCCCATTTACCCCCGGGGCAAGAAAACGTTCAGGGTTGTCTACACCTTTTTGTTCAAAATACCAGATAAAGATTTCTTCAAGATTCAGCGGAATTTGTTGAGCAAATCTTTCAACAGCCTGTATAAGCATATCGGCTTGCTCTGATTTAAGTGTTGCCATAGAAGAATCAGCGTAAGTATATTTATAATCCGCCTGTCTTACTGCATCATCTATTTCAATCATTTCTTGCTGGTTTTCTTTATTCACAAAAACTCTTTCTATACCGGATTTAAAATCAGCACAGAGTTTTGCGACTTTTTCCACAACAGAAATTATATAATCCTGATTAATTGTATCTACAAGCATAGAAAGTCTGGTCATCTGCCCCTGGGTTTTTGTATTAATTTCGGTAGCAGTTTTGGTTGAAGAAGGTTCAACCGCTCCGACCATATTCGGGAATATTCCGGATACTTCCGCCATCAAATCATTAAGGAAAGATATATCCTGCAAATAGACATTCGGATTAAATGTAAGCTGCTGAAAAGCGGCATTTGGAGATATATTATCCCCGTATTCTATAATTTTACCCGGATAGAGTTTAATTTCATCCTCATCAAAAAAACCTTCCGGCGCAAGAAGAGGAGGATTTTCGTTAAGTGCCTGCAAATTACAGGTTCTGTTAAGCAAATCTTCCTGAAAATGTGCCAATGAAAGCACTGAATACAAAGGACTTATGCCGCGTTTAGTTTCCGGATCAAGGACAAAAGCCCCATAAGAAAACGGATTAATAATTCTTTCATTTTTGCCGAAAGAAACAAGATATTTTCTTCCGACCACGACTGCATGCCAGTTTTTAAGCAGGGTACCGTCAGAGAGTTTTAAATCTCCCCAGTGTTCAAGAACTTCTAAAGTTGTTCCGTTAACGACATCTTCCGAACTATTATTTGAAAACACGGATTTGTAATTCGGATGAGAGGCTGAACTTACCATATTATTTATTTCAAACGCTTCTTCTTCGGATATTGTATAATACTTGTTATTTATAATATCCGCAGGGGTTTTATAGGAACGGTAAATTTTCGGACAAGAATCCCAATTATCCGCTTGAGAAGGGTCAAAAACAATATCTGCCGGATTAACCGGGTAAACATAGGGATTATCATATTTCTTTTTCTTATCTACCCAGTAATTTTTCCCTTTTTTTATTGCAGCAAGAACTCTCGGGAGCTTTACTGCATCTTGAGAAAACATGGTTTTAAAAAAGTCTATCGGGCGGCGGTATTCTTCATAATTCTTTTTCCAGGCGGTAAAAGAAATTAACTCACCGTAAAGTAAAGCGTAATCAATAACTTTGTCGCAGGTTTTCTGAAAACCCATTTTCTCAAAAATGTCCACAAGCATCGCTTTTTGTTTATTTGAGGCATTGTTTGAATCGTGATTCTCACCCGAGACATCGAACATAGAATTAACATTTGCATAAGTATTTCTCCAAATATATGATTTAAGGGTCTGGTAAAACATAAAAGTTTTGCACATTTTTACTTTTGATTTCCATTTTTCGTTTTTGTCGGAAATTGATTTAAAATCGTTTTTAAAAAAGATTTCATTGGCAAGATTAGATGCCATTTCAAGATTGGAAGCTCTTTTGGAGTTGAAATTCACAAAGCCGGTTGAAATCTGTTTCACAAGATTTTCTTCTTCAGTTTTGGATAATTGTTTTGTAGAATTGTCTTTTTCAATAATGTACTCAAATGACATAGAAATTTTCCTTTCCGGAGTTTAGACTCCATTTTGTGTAGCAAAAATAATTTTTATAAGGTTTAAAAAGAAAAGTTGGTATACAGCAAAGGATAAGAAAATGAGAATACAAGGAATAAGCACCACTCCCTTTTTTTATAACAGTACAAGAATTAATAAGAATAATGAAAAGCACGACTATAAAAGAGATACTTTACAAGGATATTACCTGACTCCTGCAATAAGTTTTGAAGCAAGGGTTGATAAGGGGCTCCAAAGATTTTATGAATTTAATATCCGGAGAATGCCTTCAACAGTGAAAAATTATATTGAGACTTTGCCTGATAAAAGTCTTTACACCCCTTTAGGCGCTCAACGAAATGCTTTCTCAAAACTCTTATATGCCAAAAACGCAGAAGATATAAAGAAGTTGTATCCGGAAGAAGATTTGTTTAAAAACCTTGTTAATCCAGATTCCAGCAAAGCGACAAGGGGTATCCTGGGTATATTTAGAGAAAATCGGGAACTCCTTGAATTGTGCGGACAAGGAATTTTAGCTGACAATGAAAATCTTACTGTTTATTTAATAAAAAAGATTTTTCTTGAAGGTAAAACCCTTGATGAAATGAACGAAGATTTAAAAAGGGATTGCAATCCGGAATTTCTGTCTCTCTATCAGCAAAAAGAAAACGGAATGATGCTGAGAAGTTCAACCCTTAAAGCATTAGGTATTGAACAGCCGGAATTCGAATACCTTCAATCATTAAGATATACTCGAGACGGATATTCTGACCTTGTCGGAGAAAAGATTTCACAAGTACAAAGAGCATTCTGGGAATCTATGCCGCCGGAAGAACGTACAGCAAGAGCAAGAAAAAGCGTTGAAAGATTTGAAACCTGGTGGAACTCATTATCCCGTGACCAGCAGCTTGATAAAATAGCGGCACAAGCGGATGAACTCACTCTCCTGGAAGAATTTAACAAATCCGATTTCGGAAAAACTAAAAAGCAGACACCTGCTAAACCTATAATTATACAAACGTCTCCGGCACATCCCGGCACCGGAATAACTTCAAGTTTAAGCAGAGACGACTTATTCAAAATCTGGGCATCAAATAACCTAAAGCTTTTTATGGAAAACTTGACTGAGCGCGATAAGAGGATTATTCAAACTAAACGTGACCAAAATGCAGCTCTACGCTGGGAAAAAATGACTTCTTCCGAGAAAACAGAATATATTTCAAGAATTAAATCCGGCTCAGAGTCTACAAAATTTGCGATGATAGATGCCTGGAACAGTATACCGGAAGTAATTGCAAAATTATCTGTTTTCTTATCCAGGCAGAAAATAGAAAAACCTCTTGATGAAATATATTCAAATCTGACATTTAGCAGCTTTATGTCGAAAGCTATGACAAACTTCTGGGAAGAGTCTCCTGATTGTGCTTTAAAGCTCGGAGATGCTATAAAAAACTCGCATCAAAAGATTAAAAATGCTGTAAGCGGCGGATATTTTGAGTCCTTAAAAACTGAAATAATGAAAGATAGAAAAGCTCGTATTAATCAAGTTTCGGAGATTCTTAAAAACTATCGGGAAATAAGGCTTAATTACGAAGGTTATCGTCCCCTTGCCAAAGAGTTTGCCGAAAGATATCTCAGCGATTGTCAGGATGTTGCACAATATTTACCTGATGAATATCTGCAAAATCTTTTTGATAATGTAAATAAATATTTGGACGATAATAAAATTACAAGCTGGATAAAATTACTTGAAGATGAAGCTTTAACAATAGAAGATATGGATAATATAAATGCAGTTAAAAATTTTGAACCTAAAGAGTTAATAATTGCTGATAGATCTATAGAAGGAGCTTTAGCGGATGCCTTATACGGTTGTACCGGAAATGCGGAAGTTTTTGAACTGTCGCATCCTGATTTAAAATATGCATTGATGCAAGTTTTGGATGGGGAAGAAACTGTTAATCTTTTTTCCGAAAAAAATAACAAGAAATACTCTTTTACAGTACTTAACCGTAAAATAGACAAAAATCGGATAAAAGAATTATATAATACTTACAAAAACCCGCTTACTACTAAAGAAATTACTATGCTAATAGACCAATTTATAAAAATTAGAAATCTGGATGAGCCGATGCCGGAACTGCAGACTCTGTCAAAAATAGCAAAAGAACATTTAATCTATAATATATGTGATTACCTCGCACACTACGGGCACAGCGTGATGATTCCGTTTACGTTCAATAATTATACTCCCGAAATTAAGGCTGCATTTATGCAAAAATTTATTACTCAATTACCTTCAAACATACCGCTTAATAATATAAATCTTAAACCATATTCTCTGGAAGATTTTAAATCCGAAGAAATTATAAAAATTATCAATAATGAGGTAGCGCACAAATATGATTTTTTGCCTAATGAAATATTAAAACTTTATACTTTTGAATTAAATAAAATGTTGCGCGCTTCAAGCCGAGAGGATCTGTATAAATTCAAAAATATAATATCTTCCTATAAAAGTACCCTTGAGAATCCGTTCAAAAGCGTACGTTTTGTTAAAGCAGGGTTGAGCGGAATTAACCAGCTCTATTTCTTATGTGCGGAACAAACTTTAGCTGATGTATTATATAAAGCAAGCGGGAATCCGGAAGTTTACGCATTATCAATAGAAGAGTTGCTTGATATTTCTGAAGCATTCAAAAAAGTTAAAAGATTCCCCACTGAAGTTTACGAGGTTTTGACTTCAACATTGACATCGCCAATAACTTTAAAGATGAAGCATAAACCTAATTTCTATAAAAGCGGTGATATATTTGAGGAATACAGGAGTGAACTCAAAGAATATTTGAAAGAATGTGTAGAAAAGAAACAAAATATTGATTCCAAGGAATTATTATATATTTTAAATCCTGATGAGACCAGGGCCGATATAGATGAATATACTCTTCAAAGGATTAACTCTTCTATAAAATATATTTAAATTATTTCTTTAACATGAATAAGTTCCCGTCTAGTCTTTTAAACCCTGCTCTCAAAAGACAAATTGCAGATGCTTTATTCATTGATTCAGCATAAATATTTGATGAAAACCAGGTTGCAGAAAGCTTCAGGCATTCTACGTTTATTCTGAACATTTTGCGGTTTGCAAACCCATTCAGAAAAAGTTTTCCATTCTTTTCATAATAGTAAATTCCACCGACAAGATTTCCATTAAATACAAACATATAAAAGAAAGTATTGTCGCGTATAAATTCAAACGAATTGTCATCGCCAATTTTGTCCTTTACATTTTCATACAATATTCGGAGCGGAGTTTCATATTTATGAAACTCCGGACTTGATGGTATAAAAACTTCTAACATTTTCCCTCTAAATCTTTATAACGCAGCTATCTGCTCTTTCAAATATTTATCATTAGGTTTGAACAAAAGCCCTTTTTCTGCAGCTTCTTTTGCTTTCTCAAGATATTTATCTTTTCCTGTCTGTTTATAAAGATATTCATACGTGTATGAAAGATATAAATACACTACAGGATTGTTTTCCTCTTTAGAAATTAATTTGTTAAAATATTTCTCTGCGTTTTTAAAATCACAATTTATGTATGAAATATAAGCATATCTTAAAAGCATTTCCGAAATAGTTTCAGGTCTGTAATAAGAATCCTTATTTCTTGCCTCGCCTCTTGATATAACAATTGATGTTCTATCTGATGATTTTATGCATGGTAAAACCTTTGAATTATAAATATTATATTGCCCTTCCAAAGACCAGGCATCATCAATAAAGAATTTTCTGTTTTCACTAAAGTTTTTCAGTCTCTTTTCAGGTTTTGGATGGGAAAGATACAAGTTACCAACATAAGGCAGAGTGTTTATGAAAGACAAAGTCTCTCTTGCCGTATTGAGGTTGTAACCGGCTTTCAAAGCTAAAATTGCCCCTTCTACATCTGCAGAGTATTCCATTTTTTGAAGCTGGCTATTTGCTTTATATTGTTTTATAATAACAGCCAGCTGCCCTGCATTATCATCAGCTATTGAGTATGCTTTTCTCAAATCATGCATTATTATTGCTGTTCTCTGTCCATGTCCTAACAGCTGATGCGCCATCTCATGCCCGATAACAAAAGCCAGAGCATCATCATTATCATTAAGCGTATCGTAAAGCCCTGTATTTATAACTATATAATTCATAGAAGATGATGAAGCATTAAATTCACCATCCGGAGTCTTTTGAATAGATATTCTCCAGTTGATATAATCCAGATTATTGGCCCTTATTATCCGTTCAGCAATTCTATAAACCTTATAAAAATCCATAGAATACGCCTGGGTATTAAAATCATCAGTTTTATTTTTTCTGAGATTATCTTTTATTTTTTTATACTGAACTTCATCTTGCTGGATTTTTGCATTAAATTTTGTATTATCAATTTTACTATACTTATTAAATGAAATAAGATGCGGATCTTTTACATCAAACTTTTGAGTATTGGTATCTTCTTTTGCATTTTCTTCATAGGTAGCAAAATATTTGTTTGTAGTTCCGAATTTTTGAGCATATTTTGCTTCTTTGAAATTTATTGATGTATAATCATCAAACCAAGCTAACACAGTTAATTGAGTTAATGCCAATACAGCCAAACATGATAAAATCTTTTTCATATATTCTCCATTTTTTATTTAAGATTACCACTTTTTATATAATTTTTCAACTAAATTTTACATTTATCTAATCCTTCAATAATATTAATCTGAGGTTCAGTATCCGCGAACTCTGTATCGTCCATTCCCAAAGCCATACGCTGACCTTTCTGAATTTTTATTATTGATGAAATTAGAAAATCTAAAACAGCCGCAGTATTTTTAGGCATATCAAGAAATTCAATGTCTGCCCGTGTAAGTTCTTTTGAATATTCATCCAAAATAAACTCTAATATCGAAAGGGTTTTATCATAAAATTCAATATGTTTATGATTCACTTCAGCTTTTATTTCTCTTAAATCTTTTTGTATTTGTTTAGTTTTAACCATATTAAACACCTTAAATTTCAAAAAAAAAACAGGGGCTTAGTAGAGCAATTGAGAGAAAGGGTGAAACAAAAAAGCCCCTGGAAAATGTACTATACGGATTTGATTAATTCTTTGTTCCCGTAAAAATCACATGCATATTGTTTAATTTTTTCTTTTCCGTTAATCTTTACGACTTTGTTAATACCATATTTCCACCCATACGGTTTTGATTTAAACCTCAGATAATTACACTCCTTCATTGAATAAATAATTTCATCTTTGCATTCAAGCATAAGATTATTCGCTTGCACTCCCGAAACTGAAATTCTATTAATAATTCCGTCAAAACGGTATTCAACAAGTTCCGCAACCGGCTTTCCGCATATGGGACAAAATCCGACAGAAAGCCTTCTTGAGCTGTATAAATCATTTTCAGATAAATAATAAGTATCGTCCGGTTTAAATTTACAGCAATGACGCACAACAAACCTCCTTCCGGCACACAGTTTCCGGTATTAATAAATAATAATTGACATGGTAAATAAGTC
>CALUTN010000075.1 GCA_944323665.1 Candidatus Gastranaerophilales bacterium
ATAATTCATTTTCTTAATAATTAACAATTACTCCCCACCCTTACCCTCCCCTAGTTGGGGAGGGCGTACAGCTCCTTCCCCTGATTGGGGAAGGTTGGGATGGGGGGCAACATTTGCAGCCATAAACAAGCGAGGGGCGGATGCTTTAGCATCCGCCCCCGATTTCATTGGATAACCGATTAAAATCTATCCCAAAAGGTCGCTTAAATCTCCGACGATACCTTCGTGGCTGCCGCTGTCACCGCAATTACATTCACATGTAACTTTACCTGTAACATCAACCACTACTTTGTGATCTTTGATTGCCGCTAAGATTTCATCTAGTTTAGATAATAAATCTGTTTTGTCAGTATCATCTTTAATGTTGTTCAAGACATTAAGTATTGTATCCAGTTTTTCAAGAAGAGCTGTATCATCATAGCCTAAATCACCAAGCCCCTTAATAGTGTTAATAATTTCTTGGAAATACTGGTCGTTTTTATCAAACTTATCACCTAACAGATTTGTGATTTTATCTGTTGCAGCTTCAATTGTCATGTTAATAACATCAAGTTTACCGTCGATACTGCTTAATAACTCGCCATTTGATTTTGATTGATCAAGTAACTCAGCCAGCATTTTTTCAACTGTACTCAAGTCAACATTGCCGCCTTCAACTTTGATGTTGGATATAGCTTTAAGAATTGCTTTAAGTGCATCGTTGTTAGCAACAGCATGATTATTAATCTGTTCAAGTACTTTCTGGGTTAAATTTCTGATATCTTCACTAATGCCGCAATTTGCATTAACAGCTTCAAGGATATTATTCAGATATTCTTTAACGATATCTTCAAACCCACTTAATTTATCAAGTATCATACTATAGAACTCTGCATTTTGCATATTGCCTTCTTGTATACTATTTACCAGGGTTTCCAGTAGCTCATAGGTCTTTTCATCCATTTCGTTGTTGTTATTAACAGATTCCTGGATATAGGTAAATATCTTATTTAGCAAATCTACAACATCTGTGTTATTATTTTCAAGATTTACAATTTTATTAAGCAATTGTGTCAGTATATTATTGGTATTTTCATCTCCCGTTTCCACTGCATTCAGAATATTTTCCAACAACTGCTTAATTTCGGAATGTCCGTTTGAGAGTAGTTCAAGAATTTCATCTTGAGTACGTCCGAAACTTTCCATTCTCTCTATAATATTAGCTAAACTTTCTCCTAATCCCAGTAATTCAGATATAATGGCTTTGATACCGGCATCAAGAGTTCCTTCTAATTTTTCAAGAGCCTCCTTTAATTCTTCATATTTTGTTTCTATTGTAATATTAATATTGTAGTTGGTTTCGTTGTTGTACTCAAAAATATCGGGTTCTGCTTTTTGCACGCAGCTGGATAACAGAAAGATAAGAGTTCCGCCCAGAAGGGCTGTAACTTTACCAAAACCTGCTTGATTAACATTCATATTATTTGGAACAGCGGCTCCTTCAAATGAACATTTTAATACTGTCAGATAATCTCTGTTCTTCCAGGCATCCTTTACCTCTTTGCGATACTCGTCTTTTAAACGTTTAGATTTGTCTCTGCCTTCTTGCATATAATCGTAAAATTCTTGTTTGTTGTCTTTGCTATTTGAATTGTAGATATCTCCGACTTGCTCCGGCGGACCGGTAAGTTCATCAATTAATTCTTTAGCAATACCTGCTTTTTCCATTTCTAAACGTTCTTCCGGCGTAATAATACCATCACTCTGTATACGATCAACCAGAGCTCTCTGTTCGCCTGTCAGTTTACTTAAATCAGGTCCTGTCATAACAGTAATACTCCTTTCTTTATTAAATAATTAAACCTACATTTTGTACTTTGGTATGGTTAACGGCAATTTTTATTAAAACTTTAAAGAATTTCATATAATCTTTACAAAAATTTACGTTATCTATCTAAAATCAGGATATAGATTATTTACTTTGTAACAAAGTTTTACGATAAATGTGAGGAAGAATACTCTAAAAGATTGATTGAAAATTTCATATAAAAGTTATATTCTATTTGAAGAGGTCTTTAGTGAATAAGCAGCAACTAAAAAAGAAAATAAACCTTATAGAATTAAAGTTAAAACAGCTGTCACAGCATAATTCGTCGTCTTGTGTTTGCGTTGATTTGTGCAATTCCTTAATACTGGAAAAAGCTGTTTTAAAAAAACAGCTTGAAGAGCTGGAAAGAAATAAATTTGCCGAGAAAATAAAAAAGATATTTCCGCGCAGAAAAAAACTTATTTGCGATTATTTTAATTAGACTTAATTAAATTTTTGAGCGTTTTTATTTATTTATGATATAATCTATTTACGAGGGGGACTATGCTCGTAATAGACTATGATACAAAAAAATCTATAAGAGAAGCATTTGGAAAAGAGCTTGTTGAACTGGGTAAAAAATACCCTCAATTAGTTGTTCTTGACTCAGATGTATCCTGTTCAACACAGACTGCTATGTTTGCAAAAGCCTACCCTGAAAGATTTTTTGATATGGGGATTGCAGAACAAAATATGATAACAACGGCAGCGGGCTTATCTTTAACCGGTAAAATACCGTTCGCTGCTACTTTTGCAGTTTTTGCAACAGGCAGAACCTATGACCAAATAAGAATGTCGGTTTGTTATCAAAAAGCTAATGTAAAGATAATTGGCACGCATGGCGGGATAACTGTTGGAGAAGACGGTGCAACACATCAAGCTCTGGAAGACATCTCTCTCATGCGGGGACTTCCTAATATGACGGTAATTGTTCCGGCTGACTGTAACGAGTGTGCTCAAGTCTTAGATTATGCAGCTGAGCATGTAGGACCTGTGTATATAAGGATTGCCAGAAATAGTCTGCCGGATGTTTATCCTTCTGATTACAAGTTTAATCCTCAAAAAGCGCAGGTTTTAAAATCCGGCTGCGATTTAACATTGATTTCTAATGGCGATGTCCTTGCTGAGGCATTTAAAGCCGCCCAAATTTTAGCAGAAAACGGTATTGATGCGGAAGTTATTTCTGTTCCCGTTGTCAAACCTCTGGATACCAAAACAATAGTTGAAAGTGTTAAGAAAACGGGATATGCTGTTGTTGTTGAAAATCATTCAATATATGGGGGGTTGGGTTCTGCCGTATGCGAATGCTTATGTGAGTCTTATCCGGCAAGAGTTCTGAGGATAGGAATGCAGGATTGTTTCGGACAAAGCGGCACCCCGAAAGAATTACTTAATTGTTATGGACTGGATGCGGAAAACATTGCAAAAAGGATAGTAGAGATAGAAAAATGATTCAATTGAGATCTGTTACTAAAAAGTATAAGAATAATTATGCATTAAAGAACATTAACCTTGATATTTTATCAGGAGAATTCGTCTTTGTAACCGGAGCCTCCGGTGCAGGGAAATCAACTTTAATGAAGCTCCTGTATAAGGAAGAAACTCCCACAACAGGAACCGTTTTAATCGGAGGAATCAATATTGCCAATCTTCCTTCCGATAAGGTTCCTAACTTAAGAAGATGCATGGGAATTGTATTTCAAGATTATAAACTTTTGCAAAATCAGACAGTATTCGATAATATTGCCTATGTAATCCGTACCTTAGGCATAAGTTCATCAGAAATAAGAACCCGTGTATCCGGAGCTTTGAAGGTTGTAGGTCTGTCAGATAAAGCAAAAGCAAAACCATCGGAACTATCCGGCGGAGAACAGCAAAGGGTTAGTATTGCAAGGGCTCTTGTTAACGGACCACCGCTTTTAATTGCTGATGAGCCTACGGGGAATCTTGACCCTAAAAACTCCCTTGAAGTCATGCAGATACTTGAACAAATTAATCAACGCGGTATTACTGTTATAGTATCTACCCATGATTATACTCTGGTGGACAGATTTAGAAAAAGAGTATTAACTCTTGAAAATGGTGAAATTATTAGAGATATTCAGGCAGGTACCTATGGACAATAACAGCAGACAGCAGTTAAAAAAACAGGTAAAAAAACACATCCCAAAAGACTGGCTGTGTGAACTTCGTATTGCATACAGAATCTTGACGGAAGCTGTCAATGATATTAAAAGAACGGGTATTATTAATCTTGTTATAATAACAACAATGGCGGCTATACTCACCCTGTTTGGCGTATTGTTCAGATTTACGCTTTCTTTATCTACTTTTGCAAATGAGCTTGGGAATGTGCTTGAAATTTCAGTATACCTTAAATCAAATGCATCTTCTTCTATTGTGAAAGACAGAATTAAAGAAATTAAACATGTTCAATCTGTAAGGCTGATTCCTAAAGAGGAATCCTGGAACGGGTTGAAAAAAGAACTGGGACTTCAGGATATAGCAAACCCGCTGCCCGATACTCTGCGTGTTAAAGTTGATAAACCGCAAAATATTACGGAAGTGTTTAACCAAATTAAACCAATGTCCGGTGTTGAAGATATGGGCTATGCAAAAGAACTTGCTAAAAAAATACAGTTCTTGACCCATATTGTTAATACAACTATGTTCTTTGTTGTTATTATTTCGGCAGCTTTAACAATAACTATTATTAATAATACTATACAATTAGTTATTCAATCCAGAAAAGATGAAATTGAAATTATGAGGCTTATGGGCGTAAGTAACTGGTATATTAAAACTCCGCTTGTTATGCAAGGAGCCTTTTACGGATTTGTATCTTCAATAATTGCAGTATTACCGCTAAACTGGGCACAGGCGATGTTATTAAATGTCCATAAGTTCTTTCTTATACCGTCTCCGCCTTTTGCACAAAATATCGTTATAATTTCTCTTTTATTGATAGGGACGGCATTTGGTGCAAGCGGCAGTCTGCTTTCAATAAAGAAACATTTACAAGTATAATTCAGGTATATATTATGGACAGGACTATTCAACTGGTAAATTCAGTAAACGATATACAAGCTATGCCGAATGTTATAGTAAAGGTTCTTAATTTGATGAAAGAACCGAAGGTAAACATGAAAACACTGGGCGATTTAGTTATGTATGATCAGTCTTTAACCATAAAAATGCTGGCGCTTGTTAATTCTGCCTATTATGGATTTTCGCAGCAAATCAATTCTATAAGTATGGCTTTGTCTCTTCTTGGCATGGTTAAAGTTAAAAATATAATAGTGGCAGTAGCAATGAAACCAATGATGTCTAATCAAGGCGATAAAGATTTATGGAAGCATTCGATTAAGACTGCTGCCGGTTGTGAATATCTGAGCCAGATAACTAAAATTATGGATACCGACGAAGCATTTATTGCCGGTTTTGTTCACGATGTCGGGAAAATAGTACTTCATATGTCAAGCGAACGTGTTTATACCAAAGTTTTAAGTGCTGTTGCAGACGGGGCTGATATACTTGAAGCAGAAGAAAATTATTACAATTCAAATCATGTAAAAACAGGTGCATTGCTTGCAAAAAGATGGCAGCTTCCGATACTATTATCCAATATTATACTGTACCATCATAACCCCAAATTATCTTCTATGCCGGTGCCCTGCAGCCTTATCAGATTGGTTGATCAACTTGTGCAAACAGATTTTAAACCCGAAAAAATTGATAAGGACTTTCTTAAAACAATAGGAATTGATTTTAATGATATTGAAAATTTGAGGGAAAACATTCTTGATAAGGCAGAGCTGTTAATTGCAGATCTTACATAAAGGCGGCTGAAATGGCTAATAAAATTGTTTTAATATCAGATGATACTGATTTTTTTGATTATATAAAAGCAAAACTTGCCCTTAGAAAAAGTGATGAATTATTTACTTTTTCTTATGAAGATGCTCTGAGGAAATCTCATATGTTGTCAACCTCAGTCATTCTGGCTGACAGTGAAAATTCTAAAGATAAAACACTGAATTTGTTAAATATATTTAAGGGAACCCCCGTTATAGTCTTTGCATTCAATGAAGATGAATCTTTTAAAATAAATGCATACAAAAGCGGTATGTTTGATTATATCAATATTCTTATTTCAGACCGAGAGCTGCAGTCCAGAATAGTTCCCGCTCTTGCAGTATCTGCAATGATAAAAAAGAACAAATGTTATCGTGATATTCTGGTTAGGAATAATATAATTTTTAAAAATAATGAAGTCTTTATTGACTATAATTTTATAATTGATAATAAACTTTCCGAACTGGCAGAAACTTCTCAAAAAGCTGTTTTTATGGCAATTTCACCTAATGATAAAACGAAATATATTTTAAAACCCGAAATTATAGAAACCACTATATTAAATAATATCAGAAAAAATGATATTCTTATGACATTTGCTCCAAATAAATACTTTTTGATACTATTTGATGCCGATATAGATTCAGCAGCAAAATTATGGAATAAAATTGGGAAAGAAATACCGCAAAAAATTTATGCCGGCATTTCTGCAATTACAAATCAAAAGCGGCAGCAATTGATTAATGAAGTTTTGAATAAACTTCATGAGGCAATAAATTATGATAAAGATAACGTGAATGAAAAATCTGTTCCTTTGAGCATGCTTCAAACAACATTTTCTTCATGTAATAATTTCAAACAGTTCCGGCATGAGTTCGGGAAAAAACTGGAGCAAGTTATAACTCCCGTATTTTACAGAATACAACAGAAATATTCGGAAAAATTACCGGGCGTAATATTGGAACAGGGTTCCGGGGATGGATATGGTTCTTTTTACATAAAGGGAAAACATTCAAACAGTTCCTTTCGGATTACATCTCCGGGGTTCTCTAAAATCAATATTGATATAACTTTTCAAAAAGACTCATCAAATATTGATGCCAAAAGGATTACTCTGGAGCCGGAAGAACTTGAACAAGGCTTATTGGGAGATTTGTTAGAACAATTTATATCTGAATACAAAAAGGAGGCTTTAGCAGATGACCATACTTAATACTGATACCAGCTTGGTACTAATAATTGATATTCAAGAACGGCTTATAAATGCAGTATTTAATAAAGAAAGCCTTGAAAAACAAGCTGGAATTATAGCTAAGTCAACATCCATAATGGGTATACCCGTTTTTATAACGGAACAGTATCCTAAAGGGCTGGGGGCAACCATTCCCTCTATAAAAGACAATATTTTACAAGCATATTATAAAGAGAAAACGGCTTTTAACGCTCTTCTTGATATCGATTTATTATCAGCTTTAAAAAATACCGGGAAAAAACAAGTTATATTGTTCGGAATAGAGACTCATATCTGCGTTCATCAAACAGCTTTGGCTTTGCTTAATAGCGGGTTTGAGGTCCATCTAGTTAAAAATGCCTGTGGGAGCAGAACTATTGAAGAATATACTTCGGCACTTGAATATATGAGAGAATGCGGTGTCCATATTAAAACTACAGAAATGGTTTTATTTGAATTGTTGAAAAGTGCTAAAAATCCGAATTTTAAAGAAATACAAGCCTTAATAAAATAATTTGTAAAGATTTGTAACAGTTTTATATAAACTTGAAATACACTTTCGTTATCTGTTTTTATATATATGTAAGATTTAAAAAAGATGGTGACGAAAGATGGCAATAGCGAATTTACACGAAACACTTTTAAGCTACAAATTGAGAAGAAATCAGTTAAACCTTGAAATAACTGAATACCAAACTCAGAAATCATTAGCTACATATTCACAAGCTGACTTGCAATCTTTGAAGTCATCAAAACAGCATGAAGTAAGAGATTACTTTAAAGATTTATACGAGAATGATCCCGAATTACAAGAAGCTTATTTGGATTATACTGAAATTCCTGATTTTGAAGAAGAAATTGATAAAATTACAGCAGAATTTCAAGATCAGTTAAATGAAATGACAGCTTGGGAAACTGCAATTGATGCTCAGATTACCACTGCCAGTGCTGAACTTGAAGAAGTAAATGCATATATGGAATCTATGAAAACAATGCTTACGACAAATATCCAAGAAGACTTTAACTACGGGTTAAACGGCTAGGCAAAGAGGTAAACCCCTAATATAGCAAAAAGAATTAAGGCTATATTGTAGTGAAGAAAAGTCGGAAGGCAGGTATCAAAAATATGATTGT
>CALUTN010000076.1 GCA_944323665.1 Candidatus Gastranaerophilales bacterium
GGATACGGACGTCGAGCGGAAATATTGCAGTCAGCGCCTTAATCCCGACGGGGGAGAAGGTGATTAATATTTTTGAAAGTGTGCAGAAGGCTGTAACTTATTTTTTTGTGCATACAGAGAGTTCTACGGAGGGTAAAATTTACTTATTTTATCCGAATTCCGGAGATTTGGTTCAAAAAGTCGACTCACTGAGTGTAACCGGAAAATCGGCTGCAACTGATGTTTCTCAAGGCTGGTCAGACTTGTGGGTATTTTCTAATTCGGAAGAAATGTTATCCATTGAGCTTGATAACTATGATGATGACGGAGTTTTGGACGAAGTCAAAATGATGGAACTTGAGGATATGGACGGAAGAACTGTTAGAGGACTTGGGCTTGTAATTTTTTCAGGCAGACTCTGGGTTTTTGACGGACAGGTTTTGTGGTATTCGGTTCAGGAAAATATTTATGATTTTTCAACTTCTGATGCTGAGATATCGACTTCTGCAGGATATATAGAGTTTGTAAAAACAATTACGGCTATTTACCCGTATTTAGGGATGCTGGCTGTATTTCATAAAAATTCTTCTTGTATGATAGCGATTGATGAGGACGATTACTCTTTTTACAAAACCTTTGATTCACCGGGCGGATGTGCAGGTCCTAATTCTCTGGTTTTTCACGGAACTCAGCTTTATTTTTATGACGATACTAAAAAAGGGGTATTTTCCTTTTTACAGGTGGTTAACGGAGATAAAACTCTCGGAGACAATATCGCGCTTGATATTCAGGATGAACTTTTTTCTATTCCGGTTTCCGAACTTGAGAATATTAAGGCGTTGTCTGTTGTGACCTCAGACAGAAATGAAGTCTGGTTTTTACTTCCGGGGGATGATGAAAATTATTCTACGATAATGATTTATGACTATTTAAGAAAAGCCTGGGTAAAGAGAAAATCTCAAAAAATTAACTGCTGTGCGGTTATTGGCGGGAAATTGTATTCTGCCGGTAAAAAAATATATGAGGAATATGTTTCAGCAGAATTTGACGGCGAATTTATAGAATCTTTTTATAAGTGTACTCCGCTTAATCTGGGAGTAGAAAACTCTCGCAAGATTCTTGCATATCCGCCTAAAATCGCTCTTGATATGTATTACAGCAACGATTTCTATATTGAATATACAAAAGATTACAACTCAATGACAACTAAAATCAGAAGAATTATATCAAAAACATTAAGAAACATTCTTTATTTTGATATCGGGCATTGGGATATAAATATTTTCCCTCCGCAAAAAATTAATGCGATAAAAAAATTGCCGGCGGCATTTTTTAAAACTTTGCAGATGAGTTTTTATGCCAAAGAAGAGGGGCAGAATTTTTGTATAAATAATATTGAGTTTGGAAAAATCAAAGTTAAATCTTAGCTTGAAAATAAAGGGGAATTTTCAAGCTTATTTTTATTATTTTCCCCGGAAAGGAATTAATTATGGGAAGCAAATCTAATAAAACAAACACATCAACAACTTACGGAAATACAACTACTACAAACCCGTATGTTACGAGCAAGACTAATAATTCCGGTACAACCAGTGCCTTTAAACCAGGGACTGCTTTTGAGACCATTTATAATACTGTAAATGCTCAGATGGGTTCCTTGTTGAACGAGTATTTGAATCCAACTCTTAATTCAACTACAAACCAAGCAAAATTAAATGCGTTTACGAACACATTGAATACTCAGACAAAAAAGAACTTGGAAAACAACATTATAAATCCGCTCTCAAACCGGAATATGATACGTTCTTCGCAAGCAACAGATTTATACAACAACCTTGCGTATAACAATAATAATGCTATTTCAAATTATGCAAATGAGCTTCTTGCAAATTCACAGGAAAACACTGCAAATATGCTAAACAATCTGCTTTCTTATTATTTGAACGGCTATAATGTAATATCTAATAACCAAGCTCAATCCCTGTCAACCAGTCAGGGTAATGCATCTACAAGCCAAACAAGTAAATCTACCGGTATAAGTACTGCTGAGATGCTGGATTTGGCAATTAAAGCCGCTATGGTAGGAAGCGGAAACCCGGCGGGGGCGGCATAATTATGGAATTTGAAAAATATATTCTTAAATATTTGCCGATTGTACTGGTTTGTATCGCTCTTTTGCTCCAATATCACTTATTTGTAACTCCCGAGACCCTGGAAGTTAAACATAGAGAAATTCTTAGTGATATAGCGGGGACATACTCTACAAAAGAACAGTATAACGATCTTAAAGGTCAATTGAATATTATGCAGGCGAAAATTGACAAAATTTATGACGTAATTATGGAAGGAGGAATGAAATAATGGCATTAATAAATATAGAATACGGTTCTCTTGCAAGTTCCGAAACAATGAATTCAAATTTTCAGTACTTGGATGATAAAATTTCCGAAGTTTCAAGTTCTTTTACAACAAGTATTTCTTCTGTTTCGTCAAATATCGCAACAGTTAATGCAAATTTAACAGATCTGGCAGAGACATTAGATAGTACAAAGGAAGAATTGAAAGAATCAATAGAAAACGCCGACAGTCGTATTGTAACCACATTAATGCTCCCTGATTGGTCAGGCTGCATATCAATATCAAAACCAAATTCCTATAAGGCACCCTCTAACGGCTATGTTTTAATTAACCCACAGGCACAAGGCTCCGGAAACCTTATTGTTAACGGGGTAACGGTTTATTTAAAATACCGCGGGCACGAAAACGATAACTCAGCTCAACTTGTACCATATCCTGTTAAAAAAGGAGATATTATGACATGTAATGTAAAAATAACTGCAGTATATTTCTTACCTGTTGTGGAAGAAATAATTATTAACAATGAGGAGGAAAACAGCAATGTATAAATACGCAAAAATAACAGATGCAACAACAGGGCTATGTGATGTCGGACTCGGTACCAATGAAAAGTTCTATAAGTCTGTCGGGATGTCCAAAATAGATGTATCCCAGGGTTTTGACGGACAATGGTACCTGTCTGAAAAAATTAATAATAATGAATACCTGCAAAGAGCTGCAGAATACAGAAAAAATATCTTTGAAAAAGAGTTTTTCAATACTTCTTTAGGTTGGATAAGAAGAGAAGTCCTGATGAAAGACGGCAGTTCCCGGAATTTTCTTTCGGACTTGCTGTTACAAATAAAGGCCGGACTGGAAATGGGAATAAATGTTAATATTTTGACTTATAAACTTCCGGATTTTACTCGGGAATTAAGTGATGACTATATAATAACCCTTCAGGAAACAAAATCTGCGACCCCTGAATTTATCCAAGAATGTTTAATGCAAACTGTAACTGACTGGGAAGGATAGGAGGTAATCATGAGTTTAATAATAGATAATGACGGAACTATCTCTATTTATCAAGGAGATAGCGGCGAAATTGTTGTTTCAGGTTTAGATAAAACGAAAAGTTATACTGTTTATTTTGCAATTCAGGATTCCAAACGAAACATTATCGGAAACGAGCTGCAAGTTTCGGTAAGTAAATCTGATACGGTATCTTTTATTCTTACCCCGGATTACACCAATCTCTTGACTGTTCCGCAAAATAAGCCTTTCGAGGTTTATTATTACGGAATAAAAGCCTGTCAGCCCGAAGATTTAACTGAGGATACATTATTTGTCGCAAATTGCGGTTATGGAGATTTAAACAGAATTCTTGTTTATCCGAGAAAAGTGAAAGGCGGAGAATATGTCGAAGAATAAAATTAATGTAGGATTCAATTCATCCCAAAATATAAAAGTACCGGAGAATTGTGCTTGCATAAACGGTTTAAAAGTCAGTACAAATAAAACTCAAAAAATAATAGACCTTACAAATAACAAGGCGGAATATTATGCAGAGCTGGCGGAAGAATACAAAAATGAAGCAAAAAAATTTATGGAGCAGTCACAATATTATGCTGAAAATAATGCAGATATTACGGTAGGACAATTTAATGCATTGGAGGATTCTCTGGAAAATTATGCTCTGAAAAGCGAACTGCCGGTAAAAGTAAGTGAACTTCAAAATGATTCACTATATGTAAAAGAATCCGAAATGGAATCTGCTTTGAACGAACTTGATGTTTTTCCACCCAGAGAAAATTGCGTTGATATGTATTTAAAGACCGACGGTACAGATATTTATTGGGATAAAATAAGTTCCGGCTTGGAAGTGGGAGATATAGGTATCGCACCACTGGGGATTGATGAAACAAAAGGGCTGAGACGGTACTTAAATGGTTCCGTTTTAGATATTAACTATAACACCCAAGAGTTTGTAACTAAGCTTCAAGCTGCAGCTTTACTGTATCCTTCTCTTGTATGTACAGAGTCCGAATGGCAATCAATTGCATCATCTTCCGTTGGCGGGCAGTGCGGAAAGTTTGTAATAAATTATGACACCGATACATCAAACGCAATCTCAATTCGACTTCCTAAAATCATAATGCCTATACAGGGATTAATAAATATGACTAAATTGGGAGAAGTTGTTGAAGCTGGACTGCCTGATATAACCGGTGGTGTTGACAGAATATGGGCAACAAATACAGGAACAAGTACAGGCTGTTTTGGAGCAAAGACCGTTTCAGGAAGTAATAAAGGCGGGGGAGGAACCGCAAATGACTATACAATATCCTTAAAGGCTTCTCTGTCCAATCAAATCTACGGTAATTCTGACACTGTTCAGCAAGAACAAATACAATATCCGTATTTTATTCAAATTGCAACCGGTCAGGAAACTTCGGTTAGTGTTGTCAACGAAATTGAACTCAACAATCCGTACACTTTATTTGATTCAAAATACACGGAAGCTCCGTTGTATAATACCTCATGGCTGCAGGCTAACAGTGCTTACCATTCTAAATCCGTATACGTTACGGCCTATGAAGCACTTACAGTAGAAAATAACACCTCTGTAGAAGCCGGCGATAGTGTAACACTCCCCTCCGGCGGTACTTACGTAAAAAGAGGATTATCCGTTAAGCTTTCTGCCGATGAAGATATTACAGATTATGACTTCGTAATTAATACTGCAGATGAAACTTTTAGACTGCCATTGAAAACTAAAGATGCACCGTCAACCGAAAGTTTACCTCTCTACTTCTACATAGGTGAAACCGTTCAAAATGCTAACCTAATTAACGCAGGAAGAATTGCCGAACAATTATCGGTAAAAACAAATTTAGAACAAGCCGCTGCAGCAAGTATGCCGGGAAACAAATATATTGATTTAACTCTGGCTGATAGTGGTGCTGTGTACACTGCACCTGCCGCAGGATGGATTTGTGTTCATAAAGGAGCGGCTAATTCAGGACAATATCTTGAAATAATAAACGAAGTAAGCAAATTAGGGCTTCGTTGTTATAATGCTTACACAGCCTCGAGCGGGCAGCCGATGAAGGTCTTTCTGCCTGTAAACAAAGGGGATTCATTTAAAGTTAATTATTCTGCAAGTTTAGCAACAGAATATTTTAGATTTGTATATCCGCTGGGAGGTGAAGATTGATGTACTACGTAGAAAATACAGAAAAAATAGTTTTATTTGATGAAGATAAAAATAAACTGCAAAATACAATAGCTTTTATGCCTCAATATTCAGGATTGGAGATAAAAGAAACAAACCGTCCGATTGTGAATTTTCAATTTGCAGATACAGAAGAGTATAAGCAGGAACTGGCGCAAAAAGAAATAGACCGTATCAAGTCTTTAAAGCTCACAAAGCGTGTATTTGCGATTGCCTTACAACAGTTCGGGATAACTTACACGCAGCTTAAAGCCCTGATTGCAACAAACGAACAAGCTCAGTTGGAGTGGGATTTGTGTGTTGAACTTGAACGTGCCAATCCGCTTTTGGATATTATGGCAGCTCAGATGGGAATAACTTCAGAACAGCTTGATTATATGTTTCAAAAAGGAAACGGAGAGGATGTAGAACCACCGGCTCCGGAAATAGATGATACTACAAATGAAAGTGAGGAATTATGAAAAAACTTTTAAGCTTTTTAATAATTATAAATTTTATGCTGCCGGTAATGGCAGAAGAAGGGGTAAATGCAATTCAACCTGAACAGAAATTTGATGATAACAGAGCTTCAATCTCTGTACAAAAACAGCCGGCTTTAGAAAATACACAGCGCCAGAGTGTAAAAAATAACCGGTTTTGCATAATTGTTCAGGTGAACGGTAAAGTTTTAGAAACCTTGCCGCAGCTTCAAGAATAGGAGGTATTTATTAAAATGATTGAGTGGTATTCAAATAAAAACGCGGGGATTTTCTTTGACAGAGTTCCTTATGTTGCAATAAGATACTCTCTTCCTTCTATGACCAAAGAGGAAATAAAATCAATAGAAAAATACCCTTTTATTAATAAAAAGACATTGAAAGTCCGGCTTGTTGATTACAAAAAGGATAAAACTTACAATTTCATAATACCAAAAGGTTATTGTTATGACGGGGCTTCCATACCCCGTCTTTTTTGGCGTGTAATAGGTTCCAATACGGACAACAGTTTTTTAATCGCAGCACTTGTACACGATATCTTATGTGAGAACCATTCTTATATAGATAATGACAGAATATTTTCTACCGAAGTTTTTAATGCGCTTTTGGAAGCTTCTGATGTTTTTCCTGTAAAACGATTTTTTATGAAATATTCTGTCAACTGTTTTCAGAAGTTGTTTTGCGGCTGGAGAAAAACCGGTCAGAAGGGAGCTGTAGTTAAAAATGGTTAGATATAAATTATTGGATAAACAGAGAGAATTTATAGAAATACCGCATTCCAATCAGCTTGATGTAGCAATTTATCAGGGCGGATACGGAAGCGGTAAAACCTGGTGCGGTTCGCTTTTGGGGATACTTCTTGCAAAAAAGTATCCCGGCTCCAGAGGGCTGGTCGGGGCAAAAGAGTATGAACTTGTGAGAAAGACAACTCTTGTAAGTTACCTTGAGCACCTTGATGAATTAGGATATCAGCCCGATAAGGATTATGTTTACAATAAGATTGATAAAGTTATAAAGTTTTCAAACGGTTCTGAAATCCTCTTTTCTGCACTTGAAGATCCTGAAAAATTTAAATCCCTTAATCTTCACTGGGCGGAAATTGAAGAGGCTTCTCAGATTAGTGATTCTTCTTTTAAGCAACTTTTAGGAAGGTTAAGGAATACTTACCGGGGTAAAAACTGGGTGGATTTTCGCTACAGACTATTTGGTCATACAAATCCTCAGTCTGATAAAGGCTGGATTTGGCAAAGGTTTGTTGAACATTCTAAAGAGAATTACCGCCTGATTATCGCCCCCACAACAAACAATATATATTTACCCCCGCATTTTATAGAATCTATGAAAGAGAGCTTTGATGAAGAATATTATAAAATCAATGTTCTTGGTGAGTTCGGGGATTATTCGTCAGGGCTTGTCGTAAAAGGGTTTGGAGAAGAAAATAAACTCAAACTTAAATATAATCCAAATTTGCCCCTCCATCTTACATGTGATTTTAACGTTGACCCTATGTGCTGGGCGCTCGCTCACAAAGATGATGAGAATGTTTACTTTTTTGATGAAATAGTTATTGAAAAAACGACAACTCAGCAGTGTATAGATGAATTCTTAAGGCGGTATCCTGACCACAAATCTTCTATAATAATTAACGGAGATGCGTCGGGCGATAACAGAAGCACCCAGAGCGAGTATACAAATTATGCGATTATAAAAAATGCGCTTAAAAATCACGGGTATGAAGATGTTAAATTCAAGCTCCGTGATTATAACCCGCCGATTTTGAGCAGAATTTCCGCTTTTAATGCACGGGTTAAAAACTCAAATAATGAACGTCATCTTTTTGTCGACCCGAGAAGATGTAAATGGATTCTTTATAATATTTACAACCTTTCATTCAAAGAAGGAACGAGTATTGTAGATGTTCCGACTCATACCCAGATTAAAAGCAACAGGGAGTCTAAATTTCTGGAACACCCGTTTGATGCAATAAG
>CALUTN010000077.1 GCA_944323665.1 Candidatus Gastranaerophilales bacterium
GCTGAATATTAAAAATGTTAAAATTTTAGATGGAGAAGGTTATTTTTACAAAAAATATTCGGAGCAGATTGATAAACTTCAAGATATATCAGGTAAGTTATTTTTTTACAGTATAATTCCTCCTTATACAACTGAACCTTTCACTATAATACTGCTTTTTATTTTGCTAGCGGTCATATCCGTACAGAATCAAAATAATGTTGCCTCTTTAATTGCTTCGTACGCTTTGATTGTATCGGCCGTATTCAGACTCGCTCCGATAATCAGTCGTATTCAGGTTAATTTAACCAGTTTAAGGGCGACATATCCTCTCGCTGAAAAGCTTATAAAATACTATGAAGAATATAATATTGAGAATTTTATTCTAAAAGTTAAACCCCCAAAATTGAAAATTGAAGAATCTTTGGAATTTAAAAATATAAGTTTTTCGTACGATAATACGAAAGTTCTTGATAATATAAGTTTTAAGATAAATAAAGGTGAATTTATAGGCATATCCGGGGCTTCCGGGGCAGGTAAGACAACCCTGGTTGATATTATCTCAAATCTTCTGGTTCCTGACTCCGGAGAAATTCTTCTCGACGGGAAAATAATACCGTCATTAAATTTAAGTATCGGTTATATTCCGCAAAATTATCTTTTAATACAGGCATCTATCAGAGAAAATGTAGCCCTTGGGTTTGAAAACATTGACGATAAAAGGGTTATCGAAGTTTTAAAAAAGGCTCAATTATACGATTTTATTGCAGCTTCATATAAGAATGGAATTTATGCGGAGCCTTTTGTTGATGAGACCGGATTTTCTCAAGGTCAAAAGCAGAGGCTTGCGATAGCACGAGCATTATATTTGAATCCGGATATTATTATTATGGATGAAGCAACTTCATCCCTGGATTTAAAAACGGAAGATGAAATATGTCGTGTAATTAATTCTTTGAAAGGCGAAAAAACAATTATTGCTATTGCTCACAGATTGTCTACAATCAAGTCCGCCGACAGGATTATTTTCCTGAAAAATAAGCAAATAGTAGGAAATGCCGCTTTTAGCGACTTATACAACAGTAATGAAGATTTTCGAGATCTGGTTGAGTTAACAACGGCGAACCTTATTCATTAATTCTTCAATTCTCTTTTTCAACTCCCTGTCGATAGGTGTTGTCGTGCGTCCCTCAATTTGAGCTGATTCATCTTTTTCTTCCAGCTTTTTTTCAAGCATGGCTAATTTTCGTAATGCAATTGTCATAATCAAATCTCCCGTGATATTATTGCTTATATATATAAAGTCAAATTAAGAAAAAAAATTGCCCTTTCTTAACAATTGTTCATAATTTACTTTAATACATAAGCGCCGGTCAGAAAACTTAATAATCTTCTCGTCCCCTGCTTTTCAAGTACTCACGTATTTGATTAAGAGAATACTGGATAATTCTTGTAATCCTTGACGGTGAAAGCCCGACCATGGTTGCAATATCTTTTGCCTGCATATTTCTGTAAAAACGATACTCAACTACAGTCCTTTCCTTTTGCGGAAGCTGGGCTATAGCTTGTTTTATCATTCTGCTCATTTCTACAATTTCAGCTTTTTCGTCAGGCATAGCAGATGTGTCTTTTATAAAATCAAACGGTGACGCATTATCGGTAGCTGCTGCAGCTAAACCGTCAATGGATAAGATGGTTTCGTAAACGGCTTCACGTACTTTATTTGGCGAAATTGTGAAGCCCATATCTTCTTCACCAGAACTCTCGTCGATTGAGTCTGTAATATAAGAATCGGATTCATCTTTCTTATGCTTAAGTGTATACCATTTATAACGATGACGAAGCTCATTTCTAATAGCCCATCTTACTGCTGTGCCGATATAGGCATCATTATATTTGGCAAGCTGCTCTTCAGTCTTACCCTTGATAAGAGTTTGTATAGCAATTATACCGATACTAACCAGCTCTTCATATTCAATCATGTGGTTAGGAACTCTTCTGTGCTCAACTCTTGCTATTTTCTGTACAATACCAACGTATTGTTTAAGTAAAGTCTTATTATCCATCTTCTCTTATCTAACTAACCTTACTTAATATTACCTTGATTTTGATTATTTTTCAAGCCATACACAAAAAGTAAGATTTCAGCGACAGCCTTATATAATTCAGGTGGAATCTGCTGATTTAAATCGACCATTCTGAATAAAGCTCTTGCCACGGGGGGATTGTCTATAACCGGTACGTTGTGCTGTATAGCTATATCAATTATTTTCTTCGCAATAAGCTCTGTGCCTTTAGCCGTCAGTGTAGGTGACTGCATTGTCTCTGCATCATATTTAAGAGCACAGGCAACATGAATAGGATTCCTTACGACAAAATCCGCATCAGGTACAGAGTCCATCGCCCCTCTTTGAAGCATCTGCATACGCCGTTGACGGAGAGCGGCTTTTACATGCGGATCGCCTTCAGAGTTTTTGTATTCATCTTTGATTTCCTTAAAAGACATCTTTTGGTCTTTTAAGAACTTCTATTTGGTAACACCATAGTCGGCTGCTGCAATTATCAGAAATGCAATACAGGCCTTATAGATAAACTCTACTATTAGTTTGCCGAATTCAATCATAATAGCAAAATTATTTTCAATAGCTGCAAGTTTCAGAATATCTTCCAAATGGTCAGAATATACTGACCAGCCGACCCAGCCAAGAATAGCAACCTTAAGAATATTTTTCCCGAGTTCAAAAAGGGTTTTAACCTGGAATAGATTCTTAAAATATTTTGTAGGATTAAGTTTGTCCAGTTTGGGAACTAAAGGTGCCGTGGCAACAAGCGGACCAACTTGTAAGAAATCACCCAGTATAGAAATAAGTGCTGCAAGAATCAGTATAGAACCTATAATCAAAACGGCGGGTATTACAGTTACTGTAAAAATATAAGTGTAACCTATTTGTTCCAGAGTGTGGTTTGGTATTTGTTCGTAAAGAGTTCTGAATAATCCGACGATAAGCTGCCAAATGAGAGGAGCCATCATATTAATAAAAGTGAACATGACAAGTAGGGACAAAGCCGTTGATACGTCCTTTGACTTTACAACCTGTCCCTCTTTCCTCGCTCGCTCAAGTTTCTGCGGGGTCGCATCAAACTGTTTATCTTCGTCGCCCAATAGCTCTAACCCTCTTGATTACCTGCTTCTACTTTTTCGTACTCAATTTGTGTCCACCTGGCTCACTGCCTGTATAAGTCGGATTCTGTACTTTTTATTCTATCATAAAGTTTGATTTTAGTGTACAATTGTCATAACAAAGGAGTTTTTGTTTATGAAAAATTTACTTTTTATAATTCTTGCGATTTTATCTCTTGCCGGAGCAGGCGCCGCTGCGATTTATCTGTCAGGGATTACGGCATTAGGAATTGTTTTTTTCTGCGGATTCTTTTTTGGAGTATTTTTAATGAATTTAAAGGTGAATGTCAAGAATGACAAAATAAATTCTTATAAAAGAGAGCTTGAGAAAGAATCAATTGCTAGCAGCGAGAATTTTTCCAGAGTAAAAGTGCTTGAATCAAAAATTGAAGTATTGGAAAAAGCCCTTGAAAATGCTCTGAAAAACAAATAAGATTTCAATCATTTTATTGATTGTTTGTCCCGGGGATTTATTGTAAAATGCTCTTAATGTAAGGAGAAAATTATGTCAGATATGAAAAAAATATTGAGCTATGTACCTACCGTTATTGAGTCCTCTTCTCGCGGAGAAAAGTCTTTTGATATCTTTTCAAGACTTTTGAGAGAAAGAATTATTTTCCTCGGAACAGAGATTGATGATGATGTAGCCAATTCAGTAGTAGCTCAGCTGCTACTGCTCGACAGCGAAAATCCGGAAAAAGATATCATGCTCTATATTAACTCTCCGGGCGGTGTGATTACTGCCGGCATGGCAATATATGACACAATGAACCTTATAAAAGCTGATGTCCAAACAATCTGTTTAGGAGAAGCTGCTTCTATGGGAGCCTTTCTTCTTTCTTCCGGAGCAAAAGGAAAAAGAATGGCGCTTCCCAGTGCAAGAATTATGATTCACCAGCCTTTAGGCGGAGCTAAGGGACAGGCTACAGATATTGAACTCGAAGCAAAAGAAATCCTGAGAATGAAAGATATGTTAATAGGTATAATGGCGGAAAATTCAGGACAGCCGTTTGATAAAGTTAAAGAGGATTGTGAACGAGACCATTACTTATCAGCAGCAGAAGCCGTTGAATACGGTTTGATTGATAAAGTTGTAACATCCGTTAACGAATAGATTTAGTTGTAAAAAGAGGCGGAGTCTGTAATACAAACTCCGCCTCTTTTCTAATATTGCTTTTTAATACTCTTCGTACTAGAATGTTGCTAATGTGTAACCGGGTCGGAATTAAAAACCTTACCGGTGGTAATAATATAAATTAAGGAGAAAAAAGATGACATCAAAAAGATTTTTATTTACTTCCGAATCTGTTACGGAAGGACACCCCGACAAAGTTTGCGATCAGATTTCTGACGCTATTTTAGACGAGTTTTTAACAAAAGACCCTCAATCAAGGGTTGCAGCTGAAACAACTGCAACTACAGGTATGGTACTTGTTTGCGGCGAGATTACTTCAAATTGTTATGTCGACATCCCGCACGTAGTTAGACATACCGTGAGAAATATAGGCTATGAAGGAACCTCCGGCGGAGGATTTGATTTTAATACCTGTGCCGTTTTAACAAGTATTGATGAGCAATCTGTTGATATTGCAGGAGGTGTTAATAAAGCTTTAGAAGCAAGAAGCAATAACGCTGACACTTCCGCAAGCGAAACTGAAAACATCGGTGCCGGAGATCAGGGGATTATGTTCGGATTTGCCTGCGATGAAACCCCTGAACTTATGCCGCTTCCAATAAGCCTCGCTCACAAGCTGGCTTACAGACTTGCAAGAGTCAGAAAAGAAGGTATTTTAAAATACTTAAGACCTGATGGAAAATCTCAGGTTACTGTTGAATATGTAGACGGCAAACCTTCAAGAATTGATACAATACTTATTTCAACTCAGCATGCTCCTGAAATCAACGGTATTAGCGATAATACAAAAATTCAGATGATAATTAATGAAGATTTAAGAAAATACGTTATTGATTACGTATTTGAATCAGAATCTATCAAACCTGACTCTGATACAAAGATTTTAATTAATCCTTCAGGAAGATTCGTTGTCGGCGGTCCGCAGGGTGATTCAGGGTTAACGGGAAGAAAAATCATTGTTGACACCTATGGCGGATATTCACGTCACGGCGGCGGTGCATTCTCCGGCAAGGATCCGACAAAAGTTGACCGTTCAGCTGCTTATGCTGCAAGATATGTTGCTAAAAACATTGTCGCAGCAGGATTAGCTTCTAAATGCGAAATTGAACTTGCTTATGCCATAGGTGTTGCAGAACCTGTCTCAATCTTTGTAGACACATTTGGTACAGGTAAGATTTCAGATGATGAAATTTCTAATCTTGTACGCGCAAATTTTGACCTAAGACCGGCTGCTATTATCAAGGACTTTGATTTAAGAAACCTCCCGGCAAAAAATGGCGGTAAATTCTATCAAAAACTCGCAGCATACGGGCATTTTGGACGTACTGATATAGAACTTCCTTGGGAAAAACTTGACAAAGCCGACTGCTTGAAAAAAGCTTTGGCAGGTTGTGCCCTCTGCTAAAGGATTTTGGATTATATTTTATGCGTGGCGGAGCCTTTTGGCTCCGCCACGCATTTATGTAAATAATGTAAACATTATTTAATAGTTTAATGACAATTTCAAATTATTAAGTTATGATAATCTTAGTTGATAATTAGGGAAAAGGAGTAATCTCGTGGCAGATAAGAAGATTGAAACCGTTTATCCTATACAGAGTGCTTTTTCGAGTGACGATGATGCTTTTACGGCACTTTCTACGTCCGCATTACTTGCAAAAAGCTCTGTTCCATATTCCCATAGAAGAATTGCAGACAATTATGTAATTATTAAGCGTGTGTATAAATTTCAGGCAGTTCAGAGCAGAATAACAAACGCAGAAAAACAGCTGCTGCAAAAATATGATTTTAACACCCTTGAATTTTCTACAATAAAACAGATAAACGAAGAACTTTCATATTTGAAAAAATGGTCAACTTCCACCAATGAATTACTTAGAAAAGATGCTGATATGCTTCTGCAAATTAGATGTAAAGAACTAAAATACATCGTTGCAAGCAGATATGCCTCAATCTCTAATGAGATTTATAACGGCTATAAGGCGCTTGAAAGATATTTTGAAGAAATTTCAAAATTTTATTCCCCTATTTGTTAATATTTTTTACAAAAAAAGCAATTATTGTTTTTACGGGTTTTTATATGGCAGGAAGGTAGAAAATGCAAATAACTCCTGTTAGTTTAAATAATAGTATTCGCAAAGAGCAGACTTTCGGCCATGGTCATGACTTCCTTAATAGCGGTTATTCAAAAAAAGATAAAGCTATTGTCGCCGGAACCACCGCATTAGGAATTGCTGCCAGCTTGGGAGTTTTAGCCAAAATGGCAGGGCATTCCGTAAACCCGGTAAAAGTTATTAAAAGTTTTAAGAATATAAAAAACTCCTACCTCGCAAAAGTAAAATACCACGAAAAAGAAGTTATAACCATCGGTGCAGGCTCCGCACTGGGCGGACTTGCCGGCGGATATATAATTGATAAAAATCCTGAAAACAGAAAAGCTAAAAGAAGAGAAACTCTTATGCAGATAGGAAATGTGTCGATTCCTATAATAACCGTTGAAGCTTTTGCGAAATTAGGAGACAGGTTTGGAAAAGCTGCTAAGAGTATATCTGCCATAGCCGGAATTTTTGCAGGTGTATACCTTGCCAATTTCCTTATGAATCATTTATCTAATGCTATATTTAAGAGTGACAAAGGCGCAAGAGGGGTTAAGGGAACTGATTTTTCCGCACACCTTGATGATATGGTAGTTGCCGCATCATATATATCAGATGCAAAACCTGTCTATCTGATTTCAAGAGTAATTCCACTTGCTCTGATGTTTGCGGGGAACGAAGTCGGTAATAAAACAACGGACAAACCGGCATAAACCGCCATTTGTCCGTTGTTGCAAAACTTTTTTACCTTTTACTTATACAAGCCCGAGAGCTTTTCTGTACCAGGAGAAAGATTCTAATTCCGAACCATTGAATGTTGTTTTAACACGTTGTTTCTTTAAATAATTTTCAAATTCATCAACAAATGCAGATTTAACTGTCTTTTTTGTTTCTGTTGCGGTAACGTTCATCCCGTTTCCTCCTATATTATAAGTAACACACTATATATAATGTCTTTCGACAGATTATTTTTATTCCAGTTAAACTACACTATCTACACACTAAATTTTAACACGATATTTTTCAAGCTGCAATTAAATGTAACGAAATGTGTTGAAAAATCAACAAAAATCATTCTTGAGAACTATTAATGATATAAAGGAGTAGTTCCAATTAGTTAGGTTTGATTTAAGCTTTTGTTTGATGTATCGTAAATAAGTAAAAGCGAATTAGGAGTACGTGTATGTATAATGTTGCAATAATCGGAGCCGGCCCTGCGGGAATTTTCACTGCACTGGAGATAGTTAAACTTCGCCCTGAATGGAAAGTTATCTTGATAGAAAAAGGACAAAAAATTGAAAAAAGAATTTGTCCTATAAGAGAAGGTTCTCCCAAATGCGTTAACTGCAAACGTTGCGGATTATTGTGCGGGTGGGGCGGCGCCGGTGCTTTTTCAGACGGTAAACTCACACTCACTCCTGATGTTGGCGGACATCTTGTCGATTATATGCCGAGGCAGAAAGTTGAAGAGTATATAGACTATGCTGACAAACTCTATCTTGAACATGGCGCAACAAATGAAGTCTTTGGCACGAAT
>CALUTN010000078.1 GCA_944323665.1 Candidatus Gastranaerophilales bacterium
TGGCTGTTGCCTTTGGAGCTATGTTTCAAATACCGCTTATTGTTTATTATTTGATAAAATTCGGGGTAATAGAATACGATTCAGTGAGTGATAAACGCCCATATGTAATTGTAATTTTATTGATTCTGGCCGCAATATTTACTCCGCCTGACGTGGTAAGCCAGATTTTACTCTTTATCCCGACCTACGCTCTGTTTGAACTCGGACTCTTGCTTGCACGCAAGAAACTGTAATGTGTCAAAAAATTGATAATAACCAAACAAAAACCCTGTATTTATATTAAGCTAATCGGACGATACTCCTATATTTTGCCTACACTTTTTACAGTAGATATTAAAATTATAACCACTATACTAAAATCTGATTGCTAGTTGCATTTCCGGTTGTCATAGACCATGTGGTCTATATCCGTTAATCAATAAAAACCACGAAAAAATCAATCCCTGTATTGATGAAATAATCCTCTAAAAGAATGTAATATACATAGTGTAGAAACATAGCATAATTACATAATTTATAATTAGGGGAGAGAAGAGAGTATGAGACGAGAGTTTAAGAAAAAGTCAAAGGTGCTTTTAATTGATGACAACTACGAACACCTTGTCGGTATCAGGGAGTTATTGAACATCGAAGGTACTTTTGATGTTGTGGGTATTGCAACAAACGTAAGTGTAGGATTAAATCTTATAAAAAAATATCAGCCTGATATAGTTCTTCTAGACATGAATATGCCGGACAAAGACGGGCTGCAAGGGATTATCGAAATTTCCAAATTAAATATGGATACAAAGGTTCTTGCGCTTTCCGGCTATGATGATGCCGATTTGATTTTCAGAGCCATGAAAATCGGAGCCAAAGGTTATGTATTAAAAACCATGGCATCCGCACAACTAATTTATGCTATTGAAGAAGTTTTAAACGGTAAGATTTATCTTCCGCTTGCTCTTTCTTCCAGGTTCTTTGAATATTTTCAACAATCTTTCAGAGAAGAAACCGCAAAACAGGAATCAGACGAAGAAAATCTGCTTTCTTATCTTACACAAAGAGAAGAAGAAGTTCTGGAACTTCTTACACAGGGTATTACCTATAAAGGGGTTGCCAATAAATTATTTATATCTGAAACAACGGTAAAAACACATGTTAATAATATTTTCCAGAAATTACAGGTTAACGACAGGACTCAAGCAGTTTTATACGCAATCAATAATGGCTTTTTAACTAAAAAAGTTAAAATTGCAGTATAAATTCTAAAAATGAATAAATGCGGATTAAATGAAAAAAATAGTACGACAACAGAATTATTTAAGAGAACTTATTGATACCCAGGGAAACCGGTTTTTATCAAAGCAAGCACTAAGGTGCCTTGTTCGCTCCGCACTGGAACCACTCTTAGATTCTCCGGAGGAGGGCGTTGTACTGTACAGAATCATCAACACTGAGGGATTACAAGGGTTACTGAAAAGACTCGAATTTTCAGAAATTGAATCTTATAGCTATGCGGATGATTCTAAAAACCTTATTGAAAAGGTTTGGGCAAATACGGAATTCCTTTGTGTAATGACTCACAGATACGTATCAATCTTAATGTGGGACTATCATACAGGGGATGATAAGTCTGTAAGATACTATGCCTTGTATAACACGAAACTCCAAAGTGAACCTCTGGATATTATTAAGAGAAATTCTAAGATTGATATAATGCCGTACATTGAAAGATTTAAACCCGACAGGCGTGACAATATCTTATTAAATTCTTCGATTCGGCGGCTGCTTGATAATTTGGATGAAGCATCAAGCGATGCAGTTCTGGGATATGCCGAAAAAAATGCTGCAACGATTAAACCTGTTGATTATAACATCAAAAAGACACGTATAATAGCACACGAAATAAAAAATCAGCTTTCTATATGTGATTTGTATGCGGAAATTATACGTAAATATGTGTCCGAAGAAAAACTTGACAGTAAAGGAATAACTAATGCGGCTAATGCTATTACAAAAGCTTTAAAAATGGCTGGAAATTCACTTATTGCACTAAAATCGTCAGACACACCCGAACTGAAAAAATGTAATCTTTCAGAAATTGTAGAAAACTCCATTGAATTGGCAAGTGTTTATGCGGAAGGGAAAAATATCAAAATCGAAATCGAAAATATTCCGGGAATATATGTCTTAGCCGATGATGAAAAATTATCCGCAGTAATTATTAATCTCATTAAGAATGCGGCAGAAGCTTTTGAAATTGATGAACTATCTGATAACGTCCGAAATGATAAGTATATTAAAATTATGACTGAAAAAGAAGAGGATTTTGTGAACATCAGAATTTCAAACAATGCACCCGGCATAAAAAATCCTGAGATTATTTTTAAAGAAGGTTTTACGACAAAAGAATCGGGAAGCGGTTTAGGATTGTGGATTTGCAAAAAATCTATTGAAGAACAATTGGGAGAACTTGAACTTTCCCGTTACAGCGAAGATTACACCGAATTTACAATAAAACTGGGTATAGTAAATCGGGAGGAATAATTATGGATTTAATTACATCAAGAACAATGGAAATAACCAAACTCGGGATGGATGGGCTTATTGACAGACAACAGGCAATTTCCTCCAATATCGCCAATGTTATGACTCCCGGATACCAGAGGAAAGAAGTTGCTTTTGAAAGCCAGCTATCTGAAATTATGGAAAGAGAGGATTTGAAAGACTATATCAAATCACAGAATAGTATTGAATATAAACCTCCTATGGTAGATGTATTTACCGGAGAGGTTCATACATACAGAACACCGACACTTCAAGAGAAAGCTTATTTAAAAAGCAATACCTATGAAGATTTCAAACCGCAATATATAACAGATATCTATAGCGGATCAGACGGTTCAGGGAACAATGTTGAACTGGAACGGGAAATGATGGATTTATCAAAAACCGGTATGAGATATCTTGTACTTTCAAACCTGGAACGCAGGTCTTTTGAAAGCGTATCAAGAGTAATTTCCGGACAATAGGAGGTCTGACCGATGAGTTTTAATATTTTTGATATAGCCGGTTCCGGTATGACAGCACAAAGGGTAAAGCTGGATACTATCGCAAGTAATATTGCCAATATTAATACTACGCGCCGACCGGATGGGGCCAAGGGAGCATATATTAAGAAAGATGTGTCATTTAGAGCAATTTATGAGGACAACATTAATAAAGGATACTCGAATTTTTCCAGTAATGCCCCGGATGCGCAGTTCGACCCCAAAACGGGGAATATGCTAATAAATGCCAATATAGCACTTAATAACGGTATGATTACTGGCGGAGTCGAGGTTGACGAAATATATGAGGCAGAAAATGCTGTGAAAACAGTCTTTGACCCCTCACATCCTGATGCGGACGAAGAAGGATATGTTGATTTGCCAAATATAAACATTGTAGAAGAAATGGTCGGAATGATATCCGCATCCCGTGCTTATGAGGCTAATGCAACTGTTGCGGAAAACGTTAAGAATATGATGCAAAGTGCTATGAATATTTAAGAGGTAAAATATAATGGAGATTACAACAGGGATTGAAAAATTTAATACAGAATTTAACCTGAATGCCATAAATGATTACAATAAGTTTTTACGAGGAAATGCTTCTTTTGAAATAGAATCAGAGCCTACAGGTTTTGAAAAAGCTCTGGAATCTGCTGCAAAATCTGTTCCGATAAAAGATAAACATGACTCTTACGGTATGGGCAGTTTTATGAACCAAATCGAATCTACACTCGGAGGGAGCCTTAATGCTGTTAATCGCACAAAATTGGAAGCAGACAGGCTGCAAGAAGATTTAGCGTCAGGCGGGTCAACAAGCGTCCACGAAGCAATGATTGCAGCAGAAAAAGCTGATTTAAGCCTGCAAATGGCTATACAAATAAGAAACAGAATCCTTTCCGCTTATACAGAAATTAACAGCATGGCTCTATAACGGAACATAATCAGAATATATAACGCTTGACCAGTTTTCAAAATAGCTTATCTGCGTAAGCGAGCCGGTTTTTATGAGAAATTTAAATTGATTTTCAGGAGAAAGGCTCAGTGCTTTTGCCAGCACTGACTGAACAATTTCCGGATGAGTTACTATTATTATACGATTACCCTTATTAATATTTACAAGCTTATCAATCATGTCTGATACCCTGCGGTTAAATTTCTCAAAAGATTCACCGTTATTTGGAGTTTCAATAATTAGTGACGGTCCGTCATCACTATATAAATCAGAATACGAAAGCCCGTTCCATTCTCCATGATTTCTATTCGGAAAATCTATTATTTCAACTTTCCTTTTGAACATTTTTGCAATAAGCTGAGCAGACTGGGTGCAGCAGGCTGCAGGACTTGAATATATTCTATCATAAGCGACTCCTCTCTTTTCTATATATTCGCACACTTTTTCCAGCTCTTCTTCCCCAAATTCATTAAGCTTGGGATACTTTAAAGTGTCACAAATAATTCCTTCAAGAGAGTGAACCGTTGCTCCATGGGTAATAAAGGTTATTTTACATATACGTTTAAACATCATTTTATATCCTTCTTTTACTTATATTATAGCATATTTTATCTTATAACAGATATTTACAGCCGGAAAATTTGCTGTATAAAATTGACCCTGTTTTTAAATTTAATTTATAATAAAACAATAAGACCTTATAAAGCTATCCGGTAAAAACAAGGGCCACGGAGGTAAATAAATGATATATAATAATGATTTGAACATACTAAACTCAGGAGAAAAAAATCATATAACAGATTGCCTGACACGACAATTATTTAACAACAAAAAAGTGCTTGAAGTTGGCGGAATTACCCCGTATGATATCACTCAAAAACTCGGTGCGCGTTCATGGACCTGCGTTGATCCGTCACGTGCATCTGATAATATCAACTTTCCGGAATACAGACAATTTAAACAATATATAGCAGATTTTAATAATGATGATGGTTTTGACATGATATATTCAACAAATTGTTTTGAACATATATCCAATCTTGAAGAATCTCTGGAACAAATGTATAAACTGCTGAGGCCGGGCGGATATTTGAGTGCACTTATGGGACCTATTTATTCCTGCTATAAAGGACATCACATCTGGTTACAGACGGAAAAATACGGACTTATCAACTTTAATAATATAAAACTTGACGACTGGGGTCATTTGATTTTTTCTGATTCAGAAATGTATGATAATCTTTCTAAAAACTATGATGAAGAAACTACTGTCAAAATTATTAATTTTATAAAAAAAGGAAAATCCGAAAATAAAATGTTTTTTGATGACTATGCTGACATTATTAACCGCAGTAAATTTAAAATAATAGAATTTCGTGACTGGCATACGTCAAAATATCCCGGAACAGAAACTTCAAAAAGATTGGAAAAATATAATAAAAAGAATTTTTCAACAGTCAGCATAAAAATCATTCTTGAAAAATAAATTTTAATTATTTTTTTTATCGAAATAAATTACCGTTGATTTATTAAATGGCGTATAATTTATAATTTGCACAGAAACCGGAATTATTTCTTCCGGCAATTTGGACGGAGCAATAAAGTAGTATCTTCCCGGAGCAAGTTTTGTTATAAATTCGCTGCAGCTTGGCTGTTGACTTGATTTTCCGCAAATAAAAGGTATCTGTACGGGCTCTGCTTCCGTCGGATTATTTAACATATAATATTTGTATGTATTGTAATCCGCATCAATAAGAATTCTATCCGAAGAATTAATATTCTCTGTCAGATAATTTACAGCTTCTCTGTGCGAAGTTGCTGTCGGTGCGGGGAAATAACATAAAGATGAAATAAAACTTATCATGCAAAAAACTATAATAACAGCCGGATAAAGTTTATAGTAATATTCCGCTATACAAACGGCAAATACAGGCAATAAAAATAATACAAGCCTCGCATCAAGCGGATAAAAATGCAGGAGGGATACGCATAAAGTAAGTATTAGCGGCAGAAGCAGAAAAAGCTTTTTTAAAAATATTCTTCCCTTAATAAAATAACCTATGCATGATAATAAAATAAAAATACCGAAAATTATTGAAGCAATTTTGTTATATGAAAACAATTCTCCAAATCTTATAAAAATTCTTAGAGGATGATTGAAAGCCAAAAAGCCGTATGCTCCTTCAAAACATTTTATCATTGAATTGAAATTCATTTTAAGAACATATTTTATTGAAACAGCATACAAGATTAACAAACTTGTAACTAAAGGCAAAAATATTGCTCCGGCTTTTTTTAAATTTTGCTTAAGTATTATAATTAAACCGGACGCAATAACAAATATGGATGATAATGAAAACCAGGGTGCCAGCGCTATTAATAAAATATTATAACGATTACTTTCATTTTTAAAAATAATTTTATAAAATGTTGTAAGCAGAATTATTGATATAAGAAGCTCTAATGAATATTGCTTAAATTGTACACAATAATTTATAGCAAGAGGATTAAATGCAATGACAAACAAAGCTGCCGCTCTAATAAACTTATTTTTATTTAAGTTTGATACAAAAAAGTATGTTGCAGGCAACACTATAATTCCGGATATAAACGGCACAATCCTTAATGATAAATCTCTTAAATACTCATTAAAGGGAGATAAAATTTCATATAAAAATTTAGACAGAAGAAGAAATCCCGGAGGTGCAACCTGATTATAGTTAAGCCCTTTGAGTAAATCTGTATAACTATTCTCCGTAATATTTAGTGCAAGAGAAGCTTCGTCGTAGAAAAGAGAGGGATTTTTAATAAACAATATTAATCTCAGAAAAATCCCGAGTCCAAAAACAGCAGCAAATATATAGTTATAGTAACTTCTTAATCTTTTTGTCATTTACTAAATTGTTTCTTAAATTATAAGTCAAAGACCTGCTCTACCGTAGACTAATAAACTAAAATACGTGCGGATTCTTAAAATCCGTTCAAATCATTTACTTTAGATTTATTAAAAACAAGAACCAACAGTCCGATGACTATTATAACAGAAATTATTATACCCAATACAGCATAATCAAATTTTTCGTACACAATTGTAATATCTACGGGCTGATCTTTCCCCGATAAATCCCAATAGTACTCAGTATCACTTATAACTTTTGTTGCATTATGTTTTGTAGCTTTTTTCGGAATTTTTATGGTGAGTTCTGAAACAGGTTTTAAACCCGGTGTTCCTGCAATAGCAGAACCAAGAGCTTTTCCAAAATTTTCCTCTTGGGCAGAAATTTTTCTGGTTGTTACGGTTGTTCCATCATCATATGTAATAGTTTCTATAACATCTCCCGTTTCAGAATCAGTCTCACCGGTTCTTGAAACTACTCCGGGGTTTTGGTCTTCTGACAGTAAAGTATAGTCGTCTGTATCGTGCTCTTCAGAGATATTACTCAACGCCTTATTAAAATCGTACACTAAATGGATTTTATACCTCTTATTGAGTCCGTTTCTTTGCACTAAAAAAGCATAGGCATCATTTTTAAAATCATCTTTTATATCATCTATAGTATTTTCAAAATCTATATTTTCTTTTCTCAGCGTTATACCGGTATATGTATTATCTTTATACTCATTGACTTCATATCCGCGTTGAGAATACTCATTTCTTGTTTTTGTAATACTTTCCTGATATTTTTCGTCAAACTGCGGATCATAATTTTCAAAGAATTTCAAGTTCATTGCCTGTGTCTTGGAAATAGTAACTTTGTCATTATCACTAACTTCTATATTGTAAGAATATTTTATACATCCGGTGCAAATAAATGCCGTTAATGCAACTATACCAAGCAATAGAACCTTTTTCATATTAAAAATCTCCATTTTGCTATCTCTCCAAGTATTATATTAGTTTCTGCAGAAATCAAACTCATATA
>CALUTN010000079.1 GCA_944323665.1 Candidatus Gastranaerophilales bacterium
CCAAAATAGCTGCTATCAATGCTCACCCATCGCTTCTTCCTAAATACAGAGGTCCTAATCCATACTTCTGGGTTATAAGAAATCAGGAACAGGCGAGCGGAATTACATTTCATTTAATTGATGAGGGATACGATACAGGCGCTATTTTAGCACAGGAGGAAGTTAAGATTTATCCTTCCGATACCGGTGAAACTCTAAAGAAACGTACAGTTCTTACTGCAAGAGGAGTGGGGTGTGAACTTTTAAAAGCATTGAGTGAAGATATAATTATTCCGCTTCAACAAAGAGAAGATAGAGCGAGTTATTATTCTCATCCGGAAGGACTTGAGCTTGATTTTACTAAAACAGCAGAAGAAAATGATGCTATTATACGAGCAATTCATCCATGGGGCAGGGCGTACTTCTATCATAAAACAACTGCGCTTGCGCCTAAAGCCGGCTCAACCTTTATTGAAGAAAATAAATCCGAATTCAAAGAATGCAAAACTATTACATATGTCGATTCCAAAACTAAAACAATTTCAGTATTATGCGGGAACAATAAAATCTTAAAAATGACCGATATAGATTTGTTTTCTCTGCCGGACAGACCTTTTACAGCAAATTATATCTTGGAAGAAATCGACAAAGGCTGTATTCTTTAAAGCATTTCATATACTTCATCTTCTGAAAGCAATACTTCTTTGACCCTTTTTCTGTCATAAGGAACAATAAATCTTATTTTATCTTGAGCTGCTTTTTTATCCTGCTTCATAACAGAAATTAATTCATCTTTAGAATATTTCAGCAATTCTTCTTTAAATCCGTATTTATCTAACAATTCTGTTGATAATCTATAGTAAGAATACGTTATTAATTTTTTGGAATAAGCATATTTAAGTATGAAAAACAGTCCTTGAACAACAGCTTCGCCATGCGTATATTTTCTGTATTTTGAAATAGTTTCAAGAGCATGTGCATATGTATGTCCCAGATTCAATATTCTTCTTAAACCATACTCCTTTTCGTCCTGAGTTACAATTGAAATTTTCAAATTTAAACAGTGTTCGATAATTCTTGTTATAGTAAGCGGATCTTTATCAAATACTTTCTCACACCCTAAAGTCAAGTATTCAAAAAGATACAACCCTTGACCTTCTTTGCAGCTCTCTTCCAGCAGAGCATACTTTAATATTTCACCAAGACCTGAACGAAACTGTCTGTTATCAAGAGTTTTTAAAAAATTAATATTTATAAATACGGCTTTTGGCTGATAAAAAGTTCCGATAAGATTTTTTGCCTCTTTCAAATCAATTGCGGTCTTTCCGCCGACCGATGAATCAACCATTGAAAGAAGAGTGGTCGGAATTTGAATATAATCTATACCCCTCATATAAGTTGAAGCTGCAAATCCGGCAATATCACCGGTTACACCACCGCCTAATGCGATAATTACATCATCCCTGGTCAGATTCATGCTTCCGGCTTTTTGAATAATCGCTAAATAATTTTTAATATTTTTCTCTTTTTCCCCATCCGGTAAAATAAAGGTGTTCTCTTTATTTAATCTGAAAATTTTTTTGTAAAGTTTAAATACTTTTTCGGAAACAACAAATAATTTCTTTTGCCCCTGTGAAGATTCAAATATATCTTCCTGCAAAGTTTCTAAACTTTCATCCGAAAGGATTATTTTGTATTCTTTATTAAGATGTACATTAAGAGTCTGACGCATTAATACTTCCTAAAATATAGTTTATTATCTCTTCTTCATTTAGTCTGTCCGTTTCAATAATATAATGAGCTTTTTGATAGTTTTCTGCACGTGCATTCAAAAGATTGTCCAATACCTCGCGAGGATTTTCCGTCTGAAAAAGCGGTCTTTTTAAATCTTGTGATATTCTATAATATAATACATCAAGGTCAGATTTCAAATAGAAAACTTGACCGAATTTTAAAAGTGTAGCTCTTGTATCCGGATTTTCAAAAGCCCCGCCGCCTATGGATATAATTTTATTCCTTCCCTGACATACAAGCTTAATTGTATCATACTCAACTTTTCTGAAATAATCTTCGGAAAAGCTATTAAAAATATCACAAATACTCATTCCAAGAGTTTTTTCTATAACAGCATCCGTATCAATAAAAGTATACTCTGGCAAATTTTGAGAAAGCAGGCAGCCTATTGTTGTTTTTCCGCTCGCCGGCATACCTACAAGAATTATATTAGGATTCATAATGAGCCTTTATTTCGGCAAAGCTGTCACCGCCGATTTTTGTTAAAAATTCATCCGCAAGAATAATTGCAACTCTCGCTTCTGCCACAACTGAGCAGGCGGGAACCGCACAAACATCAGAGCGTTCAAAATGCGCATCAGCCGGCTGCATTGTCTTCAAATCAACAGTAGATAAACATTTTCTAATTGTAGGAATCGGCTTCATAGTCCCTCTAATAACGACAGACTCGCCGTTTGTCATTCCGCCTTCTATACCGCCAGCATTATTTGATTTGCGATATATTTCATTATTTTTAACATAAATTTCGTCATGCATTTTAGAACCGGGTATAGAAGCAGAATCAACTCCGGCACCTATTTCTACCGCTTTTACTCCGGGAATACTCATTACAGCCTGTGCGAGTCTGCCGTCAAGCGCCATATCCCAGTGAGTGTATGAGCCTAAACCGACAGGCAGATTACCGAATATAACCTCAAACTTCCCGCCGAGAGTATCCCCTGCTTGTGCTGCATCGTCAATTGCCTGACACATCCTGTCAGATGTCAGCTCATCAGCGCACCTCACATCTGATTTTTCTGCCATCTCCCTCAAGAGAGTATACGTTTTTGGATAAAAATCCAGCCTGACCTTACCTATTTGAATAACATGTGAAAAACCTGCAATTCCAAAGTTTTTCAGTATTTGTTTTGCAACAGAACCAACCGCTACTTCAACAGCAGTTTTTCTTGCACTTGAACGTTCCAAAACATCCCTTAAATCATCAAGATTAAACTTTATAGAACCGGCATAATCAGCGTGCCCCGGTCTGGCTGTTGTAAAAGATTTCTCCTCAATTTTTTTGATTAATTCTTCCGTCAGGTATTCATAACCTTCTACAGACATAATATCCTGCCAGTTCGGATAATCATTATTTTTAATCTCAAGGCAAATCGGAGCACCGGTCGTTTTGCCAAACCTGACACCTGACTTAATCTCCACCTTGTCCATTTCAATCTGCATTCTGCTGCCGCGCCCATAACCGAGCTGGCGGCGAGCCAAATCTTTATTAATAACATCGGCTTTGAGTCTTATTCCGGAAGGAACACCCTCAATTATAGCATTTAAACATTTGCCGTGACTCTCCCCGGAAGTTAAAAATCTGAATCTTTTCATTGTCATAGTATTATTATATAAAATAAAAAAATTTATACAATAATGGCGCCGACAATTGTCGGCGCCATTATGAGTTTATAACTATAAATCCGAAGCTGACGGAGACGGCTTAATATCATGATGTAACCTATCAGGCTCATCCATCATAGGGTCAATGTATGCATACATTTTTTTACAAGCTCTTACGAACTTATTTTGATTTTTCTCATACAAAGGTTCAATCGATGCTCCCCCGACTCTATTCTTTTGCATAAACACATCTTCCGCAGACAACTGTGAATAACCGTTGTTTATCATGTATTCAGGATCCGTCATCTGTTCAGGGGTAACAGCAGCTATTGCTGAACCTGATAAAAAGGCAACTAATGCCAAACTAAATAATAAATTTCTTCTCATAGCACCCATTCTTATTTAACTTACTTAACTTCACTGTATGATTCCATTATAATATTTTCTAAATAATTAATCAAGTCCGCTTCCGGAACCCTTACAATTATCTCGCCTTTTTTGAAAATATAACCTTCTCCTATAGCTCCGGCAATACCAAAATCTGCATGCCTAGCTTCTCCCGGACCGTTAACCGGGCAGCCCATAACTGCTATTGTTATAGGCAAGTCCAGATTTTTAAATTTATCCTCAACCTTTTTGGCAAGTCCTATTAGGTCTATCTGAGTTCTTCCGCAAGTCGGGCAGGAGATAAAGTTTATTCCTTTCTTTCTCAAATTTAAAGCTTTTAGGATTCCAAAACCTGCTTCGACTTCTTCTACAGGATTTTCTGTGAGAGAAACTCTTATTGTGTCGCCGATTCCTTCGCTCAAAAGAGTTCCCAAGCCTACCGAGGACTTTATTAGACCTGTCTTTAAAGTACCAGCTTCTGTTACCCCTAAATGAAGCGGATAATCAATCATTGTTGAAACTTTTCTGTATGCCTCAATTGTGGTTAAAACATCAGAAGATTTTAGGGACAATTTAATATCATAAAAATTTAAATCTTCTAAAATCTCTATATGCCTCATTGCGCTTTTAATCATTTTATCTTCAAGCGGAATATCAAGTTCTGCAAACTCTTTTTCCAAAGAACCGGCATTTATACCTATCCTTATCGGTACATTATGAGATTTCGCAGCTTCCACAACTTTTTGAGTATGTTCTTTTTTGCCGATATTTCCGGGATTGATTCTGAGAGCGTGTATTCCGTTTTCGACACACTGTATTGCCAATCTGTAATCAAAGTGAATATCAGCAACAAGAGGAACCTGAGATTTTTTAACAATGTCCTTAATTGCGGCAGCTGCATCTTTATTAAGAACTGCAAGACGAACAATTTCGCATCCGGCAGCAGCCAGTTCATTAATCTGATTCAGGGTTGCTTTGACATCTCTTGTGTCAGTGTTGCACATAGACTGGACACATATCGGAGCGTCTCCCCCTACTTTTACCTTACCTATAGAAATTTGTTTTGATTTTCTTCTGTTTATCATAAAATTATTTTACTACTAAAAAAATTTTAGAGGAGAGATAATATGAAAATAGCAGTGATTTCTGATATTCATGGGAACATGGAAGCTCTTGTTGCAGTAATGCAGGATATACAGGAGCAGAAGTGTGATAAAATCTTTGTTTTGGGAGATTATGCCATGGCAGGTCCCGAGCCTTACGCTGCTATTGATTATTTTAGGTCTAAACCGGACAGTTCTGATTATAGGATGATTCAAGGCAATACAGACTTAATGATAGCTGATTATTCCGAATCAAGCTATGATAAACTCAAACCTTTAGCTCCTATCATGGCGGAAGCTTTAAAAGACGATGCTTCCGGTATAAATTCCGAACAAAGGCGTTTCTTAAAAAATCTTCCGCCTCAGCTTGAACTGGAAGAATGCGGGGTTAAAATTCTTCTGGTGCACGGTTCTCCAAGAAGAAATAACGAGGATATTCTTCCGGATACTCCGTTAGAAGAAGTTGAAAAAATGGTTGAGAATACCGATGCGGATGTGGTTCTGTGCGGACATACTCACCTGCCTTGCGGATTCCAAACAAACAATAAAAAGACTGTAGTAAATGCCGGCAGTATCGGACGACCATTTACACCGGAGCCGAAATCCTGCTATCTTATTATGACTCTTCAAAACGGAGAATGCCTTTTTGAGCACAGATTTGTGGAGTATAATAAGGAACTTGCTTCTCAAAAACTCAGACGGAGAACCTTTGCCGGAGCGGATAAATTGGCGGATATGCTCCTTGACCCTAAACAAAGACATTTTTAACTTTACTTTTTATTTTGTTTTAGTTTTAATATTGGTACGGAGGTTTTCCTCTAGTCCACTTAAGAAAGTGATTTGATAATTTTTGGATAATCAAAATATTAAACTAGCCAAATTTGCAGGGTTTTGTTACGGAGTTAAAAGAGCCGTAGAAACAGCTAAGAAGTTAAAAAAAGAAAATCCTGGCAAAAATATCTATATTTTAGGAGAACTCATTCATAATACGGATGTTATCAATGAGCTGGAGAATTTAGGGATAAAAACCATATACGAAATTCCGGCGAAAGGTGATGGTATATGCATTATCAGGAGTCACGGAGAATCTCCGGAAGTTTTTGACCGAATCAAAAAAGCGGGTTTTGAGGTTGTGGATTTGACTTGTCCTGATGTGAAGAAAGTTCAACAAAGGGCAATTGAGCTTGCTCAAAATGATTACTTTGTTGTAATTGTAGGTAAACCAAACCATCCGGAAGTTATGGCGATTAAAGCTAATGCGGATTTGTATTCAAAAAATGTTGTTGTTGCGACTACAATAGATGAGTTAGAAAAATATGAAGCGTCTATAAAATCGCATAAGAAGGTTGGCGTAGTAGTTCAGACAACGCAGATGGTTTCTTCGCTTAATTGTGTGATTAATTATTTAAATACGATTGCAAAAGAGGTTTTGATTTATAATACTATCTGTCAATCAACTTCAATGCGGCAAAAAGAAGCAAAAGAGCTTGCACGTGAAAGTGATTTAATGGTGGTTGTGGGCTCTAAAAAGAGTGCAAATACAACTCACCTTGCAGAAATTTTGAAAGATTTTACAACAACTATTCATATTGAGAATGATACAGAACTTAAGGAATATAAAAATTTATTCAATAATGCAAAAAATATAGGTATTACAGCCGGAGCTTCAACTCCGCAAGATATTATAGATAAAGTCATAGAAACAATTAAAGGAGGAATATAATATGACAACAGCAGAAAAAACTCGTGATGAGTTTGAATTATTACTTGAAGAAAGCTTTGCTAAATCAAATAGTGTAGCTGATATCGTAGAAGGTACCGTTATTAAAAAAGAATCGGAAGGTTATCTTGTAAGTGTTAAAGGTGCTAAAATGGAAGCATTTTTATCAAACAAAGAACTTTCAAGCGATATTGAAAACCTTGAGATTGGCGACACAAGAGAATTTTATGTGCTTAAGGAAGAAAACAATGATGATCCTATGCAGCTATCTCTTAAGAGAATTGCATTTGCTCAGGCTTGGGCACAGCTCAACGATGCTAAAATACAGGGTGATACAATTCTTGCAAAAGTTGTTTCAACTGTTAAAGGCGGTGTTCTTGTTGATGTTGCAGACTTAAAAGGATTTATTCCGTCATCTCAATTAAGAACAGGTACTCCGTTTGAAGGTCTTGTTGATCAGAAAATTGAAGTTAAGGTTCTTGAAGCAGATCCTAAGAAAAACAAACTTATCCTTTCTCAAAGACAGGCAGTTGCTGAACAGAGAGATCAAGTTGTAGACAATGTACTTTCATCTCTTGAAGAAGGTCAGGTTGTATCAGGTAATGTAGTAAGAATTACAGATTTTGGCGCATTCGTTGATATTAACGGTATTGACGGACTTCTTCCGATTTCTGAAATTTCTTGGCAGAGAATCAAACATCCTTCTGATGTTTTAACTCTTGGTGATACTATTGAAGTGAAAATTATTAAAATTGATAACGAACTTAAGAGAATTTCTCTGTCTCTCAAGAGAATGGGCGAAAATCCTTGGCAGCAAATTGAAGGTCAGTTTGAAGAAGGACAGATTGTTAAAGGAACTGTAAATAAAGTAACTACATTTGGTGCATTTATTAACATATTCCCTGGAGTAGAAGCACTTCTTCCTGTTTCTGAAATGTCTGACGAGAATGTTAATCCGTTCAACATGTTCAAAGTCGGTTCAGAAGTTGATGTATTAATCAAAAAATTCACACCGAAAGAACACAGAATAGCTTTATCTGTTAAAGATATTCAAAAATAAGATATTGTAAAATAGTGCCGGCGGGGTTTTGCAAGCAAAACCCCGCCGGCTCTATTTATTCCTTTCGGAATTTTTGGTATAATCGGGTTATGAACGACAGATTTGTAGAAGTTTATACGGGAGCTTATGCAAGCGGTAAATCTGAAACCGCTTTAAACAGAGCGTTGCAGTTTTCAAAGGCGGGTGAGGGGATTCCACTGGTGGATTTGGATACTGTCGAGCCTGCATATACATTGCGTCCAATAGCCGGAGAGCT
>CALUTN010000080.1 GCA_944323665.1 Candidatus Gastranaerophilales bacterium
AAATTCCTAAAATAAGACCTGATTGGAGAACAAAGCAGATTGAATATTTTCATCGCAGTTCGTCGGGTCTTTTTTTATTGCTTGTTTACGTAATTTAAGGCTTCCTCTGCTGTTTTTGCAACAAATTTATTTTTGTCTTTTGCAGTTAATTCAAGTAAAGAAATAATTTCTTCCTTGTATTCCGGTCTGTTAATATAGAGCAGAGCATCTATTGCTGCAGTTTTGATTCCGGGATTTTTATTATACCTTAATGTATCTACTACGGCAGAGATTCCGGGGAGGTCTGTCATCGGAATAACAGTTCCCGTTTGTTTTTCTACATTATCTGTATATACTTTAGCGAGTACAGCCATTGTGTAGAGGGCATACTCCTTATTCCGTTCGGCTTGTTCCAAATCAGTCAGCTTTCCTGCTTTTTTAATTTCATCATCCGTTAATTTATAAGGGAGTTCTATTTTGTCGGATTCAGATGTGTTATTTGCCGTATATTCTTTTATTAATTCGTTAATAATGATTTTTCTTCTAATCTCGGTTTGTTCTTTGCTCGGCGGTGTAAGGTCAAGTGTATCTTTTTGCACGATATTGATTAAACCTGAAAATACGTCTCTTACTATGTACGGAATTGCTTTTTCCGGATTTTTCATAGAAACTCTTACAATTTCTTCCATCTGTTGAGCTTGTATATCATAATCTGTGCTGCTAAGGTTATCAAGAACCGTATCAATGTCTATTTCCGGTAAAATTTCTTCTGCGGGAATTATTTGAGGTTCTTTTTTAGTACGAGAATTAACTCCATGAAAATTCAACCCTTCTCCTTTTTCTGCTTGTACAGTGGTGTAATTGGGAGCGGGAACCTGAGGCTTGTCTGTATTTTCATTAACAGTTTCTTTTTCAGGATGTTCTATCTCAAATTCAACTTCATAGGCATTATTATTGTGGATGTATGTTCTGTTATTAATAAGGTTGGTTTGATATGTCAAAGGTAATTTAAGCGCGGGAGCTGCCATATCGTATGTGATAATTTTGTCTGTTGCCGGATAACTGTATATTGGTTTTTTGAATGTCTCTACAACCGGTCTGTTAACCTGTATATCGACTCCGTTATAAATTCCGTTGTTATCAGGATTGGTTTTATAGTTTTCGGGGATTCTTGTTTTAGGGTCATTAATTTGTATTCTTACAGCATTATAATTAGCCTGTTTATTGACTGCAGGAGTCGGATTTATCATACTTTTTCCTTTCAACGTATACACTTATGTACTTAGATAAAGTTCGTGAAATTAAAAACTTGCTTAATTATGGAACTTATTTTACAAATATTAACATAAAAATAATTAAATTACATTTATTACATCCAGATTATTAAACTCAAAAATAGTTTTAGTCTGATTTTTAAGTTTAGCAGATGCAAGAAGGGTGCCCGTGATTGCTTCCAGCTGGGCTGCCGGCATCATATTTGCAGGAATTTCTTCAAATCCGTATTCAACTTTAAGTGTATTTTGTAAAAACTTGCAATCTGCGGATGAGCGTTCCTTGTAATTAGAATAAAGGTTAAGTTTTTGTCTCGTAAGATAAATTTCAAATCGTGAAATATCAGTTCCGTTTTCTTTGAGTTCTTTGAATAAATCACTTCCCCGATTTGAAAATCGTTGAGTCCAGTTATTGGAATTCGCAAAATGCGTATACTTGGATGAATTAATTAACTGATAAGGCTTTGATAAAACTCTCCATTTCCCGTCAAGCATAGCATTATCCCAAGGTATAGAAACACATATTACGGAATTATCCAGTGACGGATAATTTTCAAAAAATAATGCAATGTCATTCATGGAGAATAATTTATCCAAGTAAATCAATTTTCCGGATGAAATTTCCCTGACTGCCACACCGCTTTCGATAGAAGATGCTGCCCCCAGAGATAGACCTACTGCGTGTGTTATCATAATCCAAAATCCTCGTCTTTCGGAATTTTGGTATTAAGCTTAATAACCTGTTCGTTTAGCGGTTTTAGACCGGGATTTTTATTATCCAGAGTATTATAAACCTTCATTTTCTTTTTTGTAAGCTGTTCTTTCTTTTTTTTTTTTTTTCGGGCTCTGTTTTCTTCCAATAGTTTTTGTGCGGCAAGAGAAATTGTTCCGTTTTCTATTGTTTTTATAATTTCACTTCGTTGTTGCTGAATCTTATCTTGTTGTTCTTTTGTTAATTTTAGTGTATTATCGTTTCTTGCTCCGAATTGATTACGATATTTATTTTTGAGGATAAGGATTTCTACCCTCCTGTTTGCAGGATCTTTTGCAGATGATACTGACGGCAGCGGTCTTGTATCCGCAAAACCGGTGGCGGAAAACAGCGAAGGCCCAAAATGGAACCTGCTGATTAAATAACGGACAACTGCACAGGCTCTTGCACTTGAGAGTTCCCAATTTGAAGGAAAAACCCTGCTGTTAATGGGGTAACTGTCTGTATGTCCTTCAACTATCATATTATGAAGAATAAATTTTTTGCAAATAAGTACTCCGACTTTATCAAGAAGTTTTTTTGCTTCTTTATCAAGAGTTGCAGAACCGTTATCAAAAAGGTATTTATCCTCAAAAGTGAGTAAAAGCCCCCTGTCTGTTATTTCGGCAGAAATCCCCTCAAGTTCTCCCATCTCTGTTAGAGCTTTTATTTCTTTTGCTATTTCATTAAACGAATTTTCTTCATATTTAGGACTTATATATTCTAGCATGAGTGACGGAATAAAAGAATTTGCCTGTTGTTCATCAAATAAAGCATCACTCCCGTCCAGTACGGATTCTTTACCTTCAAGAATCATATTCTGACTGAAAGCATTTCTCAATGATTCTTCCAACTTAGCAAAATCTGTCGCATCAATCTGGGCGAGTGCATATAGAACTACAAAAGTGGCAAAAAGCAGAGTAATAAAGTCTGCATATGAGACCAGCCATCTTTCCAGATTTTCATGTTCTTCATGTTTCTTTTTCTTAGCCATTTTGTTCCTTAGGATTTTTTTCCAGAATAAATGAACGGAGTTTTCTTTCAATCAGAACCGGGCTTTCTCCGGCTTGGATGGAAAGAACGCCTTCAAGTATCATATTTTTATATAGAAATACTTTTTGATAGATAAATTTAATTCGGGTACTTATAGGAATCATGACAAGGTTTGCTGCGAACAGACCGTAGATTGTGGCGACGAATGCAACAGCAATACCGGCACCCAGTTTTGACGGATCAGAAAGGTTTTGCATAACCTGAATAAGCCCCATAACAGCACCGATAATACCAAGTGTCGGAGAATAACCGCCGAATGATTCAAACACTTTTGCACATCCGTTGACGTAATTTTCAAACTGTTCTATCTGGTTTTCCATCATCCCTCTTACCAGAGTTGGGTCAGTACCGTCGGCAACAGCGCCTAATCCCAAAGTTAAAAGAGGGTCAGACGCATTATAAGCTTCTTTTTCAAGGGCGATTATTCCTTCTTTTCTTGCTTTTGTGGCAAAGCTTCCTATTTCGGTTATTAAAGCTTCAAAATCAGCCTTAGGGGGCATAAAAACATTTTTAAGCATCATAATAGCTGATTTAATTTGTGCCGGGGGGAAGCTTAATACAATAGCTCCTGTCGTACCGCCAAGTACGATAAATGCTGCAGTAATCTGCAGAAGCTGACCTATATTTCCGCCCTCCAGTGCCTGACCTGTAAGGATAAAACCAATACCTAGAAATAAACCTATGACTGCAAATATATCCATAACTATCTCCGATTATATACTATTCTGATAATATTAAACTATAATTTAATTTCTTTGAAATCCTTTAAATATAGTATGTTAGGAGATAAATAAGTTTTAAGATGAGGGAAATTTTCCGGTTAGTATTTTAATAGCATTGCTTTCTGCTTTGTCAGCTCTTTTTAGAGCTGCCGCAAGTCCTGAATTATCAAAGGTTTTTTTAATATTTGCAGGTGTTTGCGCCGGGATATATTTATTCATACTATTATTTTTAATTCCTAAAACAGAGTCCTGTGACGGAATATACGTATAATTATCATATTCTGCTTTATTTGACAATAGTGAATCCTGAGAAGGGATATAGCTGTAGTTGTCGTTGTCGGATTTATTAGCAGGAATTGTTGATATTTGTTCCGGAATGTAATTGTAATTATCTATCTTTGTTACATTTTCTGCGTTTTCGTGAGGTGCAGGTGTCTGAATAGGAGTATTTTCCGTTATTTGCTTACGAGGAGCTTCTTTACCGTGATTTTGCGGCTCAAGAACTTGTCCATTGTTACCGGCTTTTTGAGTTTCAAGTTTTGCTGCTTGTGCTTTCAAGAGCCTTTCCTGTAAATCTTTTCTTAGAAATTCTTCCTGATTCTTTTTGTTTGTTTCATATTCTTCTTCTTTGATTTCATCATAATAGTTTCCAAAGATTGCTTTACAGCATTTTGCCAGGGTACCGTCTAAAACGGTGCTGGACAACATTAATGCTCCGATAAACCTTAAAGGTACGCCGACAGTATTTTTGCCTAGATTGGATAATTTTTGAAATAAGTTTCGGCCCTTAAGATTACAGTTTCCGATATCAATAAAAGAACCAATCTTTCTAAGAATTTTGACAAGTAAGTTCTGCGGGCCTGTTTTTTTGAGTTCTTTTATCTGTTTTTTTACTGCGTTTCTTGATTCGTTTATAACACCGGTATTGAAACCATCTGTTAATTCTCTGATTTTAGAAACATTTTCTTTACTAACTCCTATATTTTGTAAGCCGCCCAGACCAAAAACAATTTTAACCGCGAGCGGAATAGTTACAACCCAAGAACCTGCCATCAAAAGGCCGTTCATTAGAGTTCCGACCTTTGAATCATTATCTGCTTTTTGTACATTTGAAACGGTATTTATCAAGTGCGGAACCATGAAGAATAGCAGACCTAATTTGCCGCCGCCAAATGTTGCCATTCGATGGAAAATTTGCATCGCTTTGGCACACGCTCTGCCTGATGCTGTTTTGGCGGAAGAGATACTATGTAATCTGTTATAAAATTGATTTGAAGTAATGTATCTCCCGAAAGGCTGGAATGTGCCAAGTCCCTTGATGTTGCCCGTAGAAATTTTCAGCCTGCCGTTTACTTTTTCAAGTGCTTGTTCAAGGATGGGTATGGTTTTCCCGGTTTTATCCTTCATTATGCGTTCAAAAGTCGCTTTATCAAGCTCCATTGCTTTTAGAATCTGTTCTTCAACCAGTTTACTAGAGTCAGGGTGTTCGACAATATTTCTGATTGTTGAATCTTCCAACTTAAGTCTTTTTAACCTGATAAAGTTGACAATATCCGTATCTTTAATTTTTGAAACATTTTTTACATTGAAGAATTGTTTTGCGGCCTCTGTCTCAGATTTATCGAGACGTATATTTTGGCGGTTCATTTTCCCGGCTGAACCGAGTCCGAGTTTACCGGCAAAATCTTTGAACTCTTGCAGGGTTCTGACCTGCTGCGAATGGAGTTCGGATCGCGGCATATCCCAGTCCGGTCTTGCCGGAGTGTCCAGAATGGCCGATGTTATACTATTGCTATGAAGAAAAATTCTTGCTTTATCTCTTGATGCTCGCAGAGGGGATAAAATTCTTTCAGGAATTTTTTTTTGTATTTTATCTCCAAAATTGGCAGCTTTTCCGACGAGACTTTTATTGTATTCTCCGCCGAAGTGTTCACCTAAGACGTCAAAGCCTTTAAAAACACCTCCCGTTACCAGTAATGCAAGCAGCGGATGTTCTACCATAGGTGAAATAAACCCCATTGGATCTGCCTGTTTAACTGCTTCTTTGAAGTTCTTTGGACCTTGATTGTTATTTGGCATGTAATATAAATCAGGCAGTTGTACATCCGGTATTTGCGGCTGTATTGCAGCCGGGGATATAGCAGTATTTTGCTCCCCATGACTTTGAAGATACTGAGGGTATTGAACTGTTTGGTAGTTATTTAAACCTTTTTGATCAATTGTACTCACAATTATACCTGCTGAACACTAACTATATTGATATAAAGTATTTTGATATCTGAAAATTGCTTTAATTTTAACTTTAATATATGAGTTTGTAAATTTTCTTAACAAGAGCCTGAAAGTATAAAAAGGGTTCTCTATTAAGAAATGTAAACCGGATTCTTTTATATCCTTGTATTTATAAATCTTAATAAGTATCATATACGTATGTATCCCTGTCAGGAGGTTATCGTTTGAAGATTCTGCCGATACAACAGAATAATTTAAGCAGTTTTCCGATAGAAAAGCGTGTATTGCCAAATTCCGGGGTCCAAAGCCCGCGGTATTCAATTCCGGAAGCCGATGCCGTTTCTTACGGAAAATTCCAGGTAAATTTTTGCGCCGGAATTTCAAATATTCCGAAAGCACTTGACCTAATTCCATTGGATGATAAAATCGCCTATGCGATGCAGCAGATTAATCCTTGCGAGTTTCTTATAGCTGCTAAGGATATTATTTCCCAGGCTCCTAAGCTTCGGGAATGCGTAGCTTCCGCACCTTTTTTAATAAGAAAAATCAGCGTACTGACCGATAAAAATATTAAAGAACCGCTCATGTTTACGAAAATGTATGACGGCAGTTGTGTGGTTTTTAATCCGAATAAAATTCCGTTGTTTTTAAACGGTTTTTTGCCTGTCGGACAAAACGAAGCTGCGGCACTTAACACTGATGACAGAATTGTATTACCTAATCAGGTAATTATTATTAAAGATGAGCCCGGGGAAGATTTTAACTTTGAAAAGTACAAAGAATTTTTTTTGAAAGAGTATAATTTTGAAAAAGATGTGCAAGAAATATCAACAAGATATAATTTGCAAAAACTTTCACAATTAATAACCCCCCGAAAGGAAAAAGACTGTGAGGGTATAACATTTGCACAGATTGGCGGGCAGAAAGGGGTTATTGATACGCTTAAAAAACGGATACTTTTCCCTATGAAGTATCCCGATGTTTTTAAAAATAACAGTATGAATCACGGCGTTATTTTGTATGGTCCGCCGGGCACCGGAAAGAGCCTTATTGCTGAAGCTCTGGCTAATGAAGCCGAAGCTGCGGTATTCAAATTATGCGCTACGGAATTAACTTCAAAGTGGCTCGGGGAATCTGAAAAAAATTGGAGAAAGTTGTTTACAGATGCCCGTTCAGCTCAGCCAAGCATTATCTATATAGATGAATTTGATGCTATTGCAAGACAGAGAGGCGGAAATGACACGTACGGAGATAAACTCATTAACCAAGTCTTGTCGTTGTTAAGTGATGTTGAGAAAAATAAAGATAATGTATATTTAGTTGCCGCAACAAATAACTATGAAATTCTCGACCCTGCTATCTTACGCTCGGGGAGGTTTGGACTCCACCTGGAAGTTAAATCTCCGGATTTGGAAGGTACAAAGGAAATACTTAAAATCCATTCGCAAAGAAAACCAATGTCTAAAGATTTTAATCCGGATGAGATTGCGGAAATGATGTATGCTAAAAAGATGACGGGTGCTGATATAGCAGCTGTTTTAGACAGTGCTTATTCAAATGCTTTTGAACGTTTGGAATTCTATAAATGTATGGATAACGGTACTTTTACCCCCTCAATGATGAGTTATTTTGAAGTAAATAAAGAAGATTTGTTAAGAGCTATCGATGAGTTTGAAAGTAAGAAGAAAATAAGGCAGCCTATAGGATATAACTCAGGGAAATAGTAAACTTTTTTTACAAAATTAATGAGAAAACGAGCATTTTTTTATCATTTACTATACAATGTTCATGTCGAATTAAGGATTAGAAAAAATAATGGATACCTTTGAATTAACCAATTACAATTTTTATTCAAGCCGTCTTGATATGGAATTAATAACGACTATAGTTGAT
>CALUTN010000081.1 GCA_944323665.1 Candidatus Gastranaerophilales bacterium
TATAGCATTTTCTTTTTCAACATTTGTACCGAAACCACATACTCCTTTCCAGTGGTGTAAGCGAGAAGATACAAAATCGCTTGAAATAAAGCAAAAATATCTCGAGAAAGAACTTTCTAAACTCGGAGTAGAAACAAAATTTTCCAGCATTAAGTGGGACTATTGGCAAACAGTAATTTCAAGAGGAGACCGCTCATTAACTCCATATTTAATTGAAGTATATAAAAAAGGAGGAAAAAACGGTGCATATAAATCTTTATTGAAAGATTTTAATATTAATATTAATAAGTCGGTCGGAGGCTTTGATTTTGAAGAAACTTTACCCTGGGACTACATTGATACATATCCCCCAAAACAACAGTTATTAAACGAATATTACCGGCTTATGAAAAATGCATAAGATACGTACTTTATTAAGTTTTGTAACAAATATATTAACTGCTGAAATTAAAGCATTGTTATATACTTTATATATATGTAAGTGCAAGATGTTATAAATAAAATTTAATCCTAAATTCCCTTCCCTAAAAACCTTTCCTCCGCTTCTCCACTCGAGAAGCTTTTATTTTGTTAAAATTTGTAACAATTTATATATAAATATTAAAGTTTTGTCTAAAAATGCCGTAAATACTTATACAGGAAAAATTAAAAAGGAACTTCAAAAATGGGAATGGCGGCATCACAGGCGAGATTATTATCTTTGACCAGCAGACTCCATGATGTAGAGTTAAAAGCTCAAAGCATAGAGTCACAGAAGATTGCCCTTGCAACCCAAAAGGACGAATTATACCAGAACTACTGTGATGCGTTAGATGCTACTAAAATACAAGTCGCATTTCGAAATGATGACGCTACTGTTAAATATGTTGATGCTAATTTTTCAACATTATGTACTTACAGCGATAATAGGGTTAAACAATACGCGCTAAGAGACACTAAAACAGGAAATCTTATAGTTAGCCAAGAAGTTTATGACAATTATTATATATACGGTGATAAATACAGTTTTGCATATGCAATGGTCGGCTTTGAAGGTGCATACGGATTTATTAAAACCGATGATGACGGAGAGCTCATAGATGATAACAGGAACCAGGGGATAGAAGTCGGAATCGGTAATGCACAGCGGGATTACGGATATACTTCTAACAGCGGCACCGGTTACAGTTTGTACATGACTGAATGTGAGCAAAATGTTTACGATGCACATACTGATGATTCAGAGTTGGTTGATGCCTTTGATGCTATAGAGGAGTGTGCCTCCGATGGAGAGAAAAAAACAGCACTCAAAGCTTTCCGTGAACTCTTATACGATAAATATTCATCAGAAATTTATGACCAGATGGACAGAGCTAAAGAAAAATCTGATAAAGCAGATGGTATTTCTTCAAGTTCTACTGACAAAACCTGGGATGAATATAAAGCAGAATTTAATTATTATGTAAATCTCTACGAAGGTATTGAACAGGCCGGAGGGTGCATACCTATTGACAAACAATTCCAAAGCGGCGAGAACGGTAATACCTGGCTCAATAATATGGTAGAATCCGGGCTGGTAACTATTCAGGTTTATGAATCAGACAGTTCGGAACCGGGGTGGACTGATACAAATGTAGCGACAAGTACAAATGAAAATTATCTGCAAGAAACACAGGACGAAAAAGATTTAAAAAAAGCTGAGGCAGAATACGAATATGAGCTAGATAAAATTAATCAGAAAGATACAAAATTTGATACAGAATTAAGTAAACTTGAAACAGAAAGAACCTCCATAACTACAGAAATTGAATCCGTACAAAAAGTTCGAGATGATAATATTGAAAGAACTTTTGGTATATTTAGCTAGTTTTAAAATTTTCTCGTGAGGATGTATCCTCGACATTACCTAACCTTTTTCCTTTTTCCTTTTCTTTAGCCGCTTTTTATAAAGCGGTTTTATTTTTTAATTCTATTTTTTTTATTCTTGTTTGTATATCTTCAAGAAGTTTTCGATTAATAGATAATAAATCACCAAGAATTGCTATAATGGCAACTTGAACGGAAGCAATAAGGAAAACAGCCGCAAAAATTAACGATTGGATATGTCCGTTACCCGTCCCGGCCGCATAATAATATAAAAATCTTATAACCAGTGCTGTTCCCGCTAATCCAAACAGTGATGCGAATGTTATAAAGAATCGAAAGGGTCTGTAAACAATAAACATACGGATAGTAGTTTTCATTGATTTAAAAACATAGCAGAAAATATTATTAACTAACTTTGACTCTCTTAGTTTCGGATTAACTCTAACTGGAACCGAAACTACTCTCAGCCCTTTCACTCCTGCCTGTAGAAGAGTTTCCATTGTATATGTATAATTATCAAATACATTAAGTTTAAGAGCGGCTTCACGGGAAAATGCACGGAATCCGCTTGGTGCATCTTCCACACGTGTTGATGACAAGAGTCTCAGAACAGCAGATCCAAACTTTTGAAGAAGTTTTTTTATGAAAGAAAAATCTTTAATTGTAAAAATATCCCTTGCTCCAATAACCATATCCGCCTCACCATCTAAAATCGGGATTATTAATTTACAAATATCGTCTGCATTATATTGATTATCCGCATCAGTATTAACAATTATATCAGCACCCATCTCCAGACATTCTTGCAACCCTGAGCGAAAAGCATTAGCCAAACCTTTGTTTGATTTAATCTCAATGACTTTAGCCCCCCAGGCGGATGCAATTTCTGCAGATTTATCATTTGAGCCGTCATCTATAACGAGAACCGATATTTCATCTACGCCTTCTATTTTCTGCGGCAAGGCATTGAGCGTTGTAAGAAGTGTATTTTCCTCATTGTAACATGGTATTTGTATTATTAGTTTTACCAAAATCAAGCCCCCTTCAAGTATTTATTGTATAATAACATTTGAAGGGAAAAAATGGAAGAGAGTTTTGAAATTCCGGAATATGGTTAAAATCAACAAATCTAATATTTTACTGATAATTGTTATAATATTGGGCTGTTTATTAAGGCTTATTAATTTTGACAAACAGGAAGGATTATGGAATGATGAATATGTCAGTTGGTTTGTTGCTTCAACCCCGTTGAACAATGGATTTTGGACTGAAATTTTTAAACAGTGCCACATGCCCCTTTATTATTTTTATCTTAAGCCCTTCTGCGGGTGCAGGGATGTTGTTTTAAGATTTACGTCTTTTATTCCGTCTGTTTTTTCAATATTAGTTCTCTATTTTACAGGTAAAAGCTTCTCTGAAAAAGCAGGGATAACAGCCGCTTTTATCACCTCTGTCCTTTCCTTTTTGGTTTATTATGCGCAGGAAGTAAGGCTGTATTCCTTGGTATTCCTTTTTTCAGCTTTAGTACTCTTATTCACGATTAGATTGCTTAAAGCCCCGGATAAATTTAACTTAATCGGGTATATTGCAAGCGGAATTTTGCTTGTATTTACACATGTTTTGGGAATCATTTACTTCTTTTTTAACACGCTGTATCTTGTCTATAAGAAGAAAAAAATTCCTCTGCAAGCACTTGTTGTACTTGTAATTGTGTCCGGGATATTAACGTTCTTAGGAATAAAAATTTTAAGCCTTGTTCCGTATTCACAATGGTGGGGCAGGTTTTCTTATACAAATATATTATTTTTATTCAGTGACTTTTTTTCACCGATTCTTACTAACAATATCAACGCTCCGGATAGATTTTTTTATAACAAATCTCCGTTATTTAACATGTTAATCACTTTGCCTACAATTCTTGCACTGACAGGAATTTCTCTCGGGGCAAAAAGAGCCAATGGAATTCTGATTACGGCGCTGTTCACAATTATAACAATGACAGTTCTTGCACTAACAGGAAAGATTGTTTTTATAACAAAATACTCTATTGAAATCTTGCCGGTACTTATACTTTTGTTGTCCATAGGTTTTGAAAAGAAGACTATATTGACGGCAACATTTATATTGTTTCATTTAATTGCAGTCTTTACTCCTTATTATACAGCTAAACTTTTTCGTTTTGAGGGGCACAAACTGGTTGGGGATATAATTAATACCGTAGAACCTGACAAAATTATATACACATATTATGAGCCTGACAGATTTTCCAGATATATAAATAAAGAAAAACCTAACTTTTATATCAGCAAAAGAAACAGAATTTTTTTCATAAACGATGTGTCAGAATGCTTTAAGATAGTGAATCCTGGGGAGCGAGTTTCCGTAATATTTCTTGACAGTGTCAGCTTTATTCCGCCAAATATGATTGAACAAGCGGAAAAAACAGAAATTCCCGAAATGTTCATAACTTTTTCAAAAATTAAATACTTACTTATTAAGGAGCTTAATAACAACTTTAAAGATTTAGATATCAAACAAAGCGGTTCGTGGACCGTAATTACCGGAACAAAAGTTAAATAACTTTACAAAGTACTTGACATCTATCTACGGTTTTGGTAGATTAACTATACAATCGCAGACAGTTAGTATCCTTATGTTAGGATTTAAATCAACCCAAGCTAGCCGAGATTACACAGGGGGTCGATGGAACCGGGAGGTTTTATTAAGACTCCAAAAGCAAAAAGTATAAATAGCTTAAATTTGTGTAGATTTTGCGATTAGTGAAAGATTGCAAAATCTTTTTAGTATGAATTAAGGTCGAAACAAACATATAAAGGAGCAAAAAAATGTCAACAAAAGCTTTTAAAGAAGATAAGGTTGCACTTATCAAAGAAAAAATAGATAAAGCTCAAGTTGCAATTGTTACCGAGTACAAAGGTCTTTCAGTAGAAGAAATTACTAACCTTAGAAGAGCTCTTCAAAAAGAAGATGGCGACTACATGGTTACTAAGAATACTTTAGCAAAAATTGCTATCAAAGGAACTCCTTATGAAGTTCTTTCTGAAACCTTTAAAGGACCTATTGCTATAGCATTCGGGTTCAAAGATCAAGTAGCACCAGCAAAAGCTTTATCCAAATTCATTAAAGATACCAAAAAAGGTGAAATCATAGCTGCAGCTATGGACGGCAGACTCATGTCAGCTGATGAAGCAAAAGCATTGGCAACTCTTCCTTCCAAAGAAGAAATCTACGCAAAAATGCTTGGATGCATCAACTCACCTGCTTCAGGTATTGCAAACTCTGTCAATGCTGTTATGTCATCTCTTGTTAGAGCTGTTGCAGCTGTCAGAGATCAGAAATCCGCTTAGGGGGTAAATGGGGACAACCCGGTGGTAATAAATACCTATTACTCAGCTAACAGATAAATTTAAAACGTATTACAACTAAAAGACAAATAAAAGGAGAAAATCATGAGTGTAGAAGCAATTTTAGAATCAATTGAAAAATTAACTTTATTAGAAGCTGCTGAATTAGTTAAAGCTATGGAAGAAAAATTCGGCGTATCAGCTGCTGCTCCAGTTGCTGTAGCTGCTGCTCCTGCTGCTGCCGGCGCTGCTCCTGCTGGTGAAGAAGAAGCTTCTGAAGTTAACGTTATCTTAGCATCAGTTCCTGCTGATAAGAAAATCGCTGTATTAAAAGAAGTAAGAGCTATCACCGGTCTTGGCTTAAAAGAAGCTAAAGACTTAGTTGATGGCGCTCCTAAAGCTGTTAAAGAAGGCGTTAAGAAAGAAGATGCCGAAGCTATTAAAAAACAGCTTGAAGCTGCAGGTGCTACTGTTGAAATCAAGTAGTTTGACATTTATTTGTTAATTTACAAAAAAATACGGGTAGGAATATTTCCGACCCGTATTTTTATATTATCTTCAAACATTTATACTTTACTTCTTTTTAACAATCATAAAAGATTTTAAAGCTCTTCCGGTATCGCCCGATTCTTGAGTTGAAACTACATGGATTTTCTTATAATCGAAAGAAGTTGAGCTTCCGCCGTCAAATGCCATAGCACTATCTAAACCGTATTTTGCACACAAATCCCTGGCCTCAAAAATATCCATAGGATGCTCATTTGTAACTATAAAAATATGAATTTCTTGTGAGCCTTTTTCCTGTGATTTTAAACCAATAAGAGTTCTCGGAGTTTTCTGCAAAACTGAAGCTGATTCTCTAATTACATTTCCATCTTTATCTTTAATAACAAAAAATTCCTCTTCCAATCTGAGGCTTGGTAATAATTGAGGGCCTGCTTGTGCAGAAGTTTTTACGGAGCATAAGAAATCTAATTTTGCATTATGCGGCGCAATTTCATATTTTAATTTACTATCACAATCCAGCACACGAAATTCTGTACGATTCAATATTGAGCGTAAATTCTTTCTTGTAACAGGGTTTAACATCAAATTTTCGTTAAAAATGGGATCCTCAACCGTCTGATAATCGTTGACTACATATGAGGCTGTCTTCTGGTTTTCCGGGTCAAAAAAACCTGCATTTATTGTAAGAATAGCATCTGCATTATTATGAGCTTCTTTATTCGTGATTAAATTAGACGAAGACACAAATTCAATTTGTTTTTTCATCTTATCACCCTTCAGGATGATATGATAGATTCCGTCATCATAATCAACATCTACAGAAGCTGCGAGTGCAGTACCGGAAAACATCAGTAAAAACAACAATAAAAATTTTTTCATATTATAAATCCCTCGACTTGTAGAATGCTATTATAGCACACAGAAACGCAACCGGCGGAAATATTGCCGTAATAAACGGGTGTAAGATTCCTTTTTCAGCAAGAAGATCAAAAAACGGCAATGTTATATAATAAACGAATATACAACCTATGGCAATTATAAACCCTACTAATCTTTGTTCCCGAGGCTTACTAAAACCCAGGAGACAACCCATAACGGCTAAAAGGACACAAACAAACGGGTGGAAAAATCTTTGTAAATATTTATTCAACATTAGTCTGTAATCTTCATCAAGATTTTCTTTCTTCAAAAGTTCAACATAATGTTTTAAATCTTTATTATTAATATCCCGGTCTCTTTTGGTTGAATTTACCATTATTGTGTAAGCGTTCTCAGAATCTTCCCCTTCCAAGATATCCACTCTATCCAAATGTTTAATTGTTTTAAAAATTCCTTCTTCACTTATATCATACGACAAGACATCTTCAAGCACCCAGCTCGATTTACCATTTGGACTCACGCCCTTGTACCCTTTTTCTGCTACTAATACATTTGACAAGCCATGTAAATCATCAAAAATCTGCTGTGAGAAATTCATAACAATGATATTTGACATAACACCATTCAAAAACTTTGAAACAACCACCGCTTGAGTAGGGTTTTTATTTTCATCCTTCTGGGTATAAATATACTGAGTAAGAGTCCTGCCTCCTTTTATATCCTGGAGCTTCTGGCAAGAATACGGAATTAATTTATCATAGGTTACAAAGCATAAATATGTAACAATCAAACTTAGGACAAGGACAGGTGATAAAATCCGCCAGAAAGACATTCCAACGGCTCTAAATATAGTAAGCTCGGAATCTTTACTCAATTTGTCAAAGGTAAACAATGCTCCCAGTAAAAGTCCGACAGGAAACGCCTTACCCAAAATTTTAGGTATTTCATAAAAAAGTATCATAGCACCTGTCCTTGGGCCGAAATCACCGGATAAAACTTTTTTAATGGTATTTAAAAGCATTTCCGGTGCAATCCATACAATTGTGAACAATAGTATTGCAACAATTGTTGTTACCAGTACCTGGGTAAAAATATATCTGTCATATACAGTAAAGAACTTTTTCATTTAAAGCTTAAAGTCCTTTCCGAGGTAAAACTCTTTAGCAACAGGATCGTTTGCGACATCAGTACTTTTGCCC
>CALUTN010000082.1 GCA_944323665.1 Candidatus Gastranaerophilales bacterium
CCTCAAACTCGCTTACAAAGCCGATTACCCGAAAAAATCACACCATCTGCCCCGACCAAATTACTCAGTTTATTACAACAAACCGAACGCTAAAAGAATATATGTTCGTTTTCGCAACTTATTATTAAACCGGCTGAAACTTTCGTTTCGCCGGTTTTATTCAGAGGGGATGGGATTCGAACCCACGGTGGAATTGCTCCCACACAACCTTTCCAAGATTGCACCTTAAACCGCTCGGACACCCCTCTTTGGTTTTTTCCATTATACTTTAACCAAAATTTATTGTAAATATCTAACTTTAGTTTGATTTTATTTTTATAAGAATCCTCCATTTCTATGATTTATTATTTTCACAATATGTTATTCTGATATGTGTTAAGAAGTCAAAATAGTTTAGAAAGGAATAGTATGGCAAAAATTATCAAAATAGGTTCTCAAAACCTTACCCCAAAAATTGCTAATCCGTTCAAAACATCAAGAAATTCTACTACAAACCCTTTCAAATACTCTAATTTTGAAGGTAATACTTTGCAGTTTGCTGATGTTTTTGAAGGATTCGAGCCAAAGAAAACTAACAAATTGAAAATGATCGCTTCCTCTGTTGCAGGCAGCATGACAAAATTGAGATCCAGTATCGCGGAACCTATTGTTAATTTTGTCAACAGAGTTCGCGGCGGTATCTCTAATGCTTGGGATTTCGCTAAAAACGTAAATCTTGCTGATTACAAAGGACTCAAAACTATATCTAATGTCATGGATATGGCTAAAAATTCTATGAGCAAAGGGCTGAACGGCACGGCTGAATTTTTAAACCAAGATATCTCTGTCATTGGTAAAGGTCTTTCCGGTACTGTTGCATTTTTGAACAAAGATGTTGCAGTTATTGGCAAAGAAATGTCAAATGATATTTCCGGTTTTGGTAAAGAACTTTCTGCAAAATGGAATGCTCTTATTAGCAAAATTAACCACAAAAAGATTTCTGCCGATACTCCGGTTGCAGAGCTTGAGCAAATGTGGAGAAATGAGATTGCACTTGAGGCTGGAGGGGCTGCATAATGAATAAAAATGTTCTTGAAATTATTGACGCACTTACTGCTCATCAGGATAATGAATCTATAAGAGTTCTGGAAGAATTGGGTACAAACTCCCCTGATAATGAAGTACGCGAGTATACTTCCCGCGCGCTTGTCAGAAAAAATGTTCATGATTCCTTAAAAGTAGTTATCATCAATCAAGGTAAAGGAATCAATGACCTTTCTCCTGCCGTTGCAATGAGTACAATTAATGAAATTCTTGCTCTTAAAGATAAGGGAGAAGTTATCCGAATTCTTGATGATACAATCAATATGCACTCAGATGAAACCGTTAAGGAAAATGCCCGTTCAGTAAAATCACTGCTGGCATTGAGTTAGTTAAATTTTTAAAATAAAAAAAGAGGAATCTAAAGGGATTCCTCTTTTTTTATTTAGAATTTTTCTGTAAAAACTTCAAAATATCCCTGCGGATGCTCACAGACGGGGCATTTTAACGGTGCACATTTTGAAATTTGAATATGCCCGCATTTCCTGCATATCCATTGTGTTTGCTCATCCTTATTTAACAATGTGCCCTTTTTTAATTCATCATACAATTTCTCAAACCTGTATGAGTGATGTTTTTCTATTTCTAATATTCCACTAAAAAGTTTTGATATTTCATCAAAGCCTTCTTCTTTTGCAATCAGGGCCCCTTGCTTATAAGTAATTTCCCACTCTTCCTTTTCACCTTGTGCTGCTGCCTCAAGATTTTCAATTGTTTTCCCGAGGGAAAAAGGATATTCCCCGTTTATCACAGCATATTTTCCCTCTGGAATTTGTTTATAAAACAATTTTGCATGCTCTTTTTCATTTTCTGCAGTATCAAGAAATACTGCCGATATTTTTTCGTAACCTTCTTTCTTTGCCTCTTTTGCATAAAAAGTATATCTGTTTCTGGCTTGTGATTCTCCGGCGAACGCATTTATAACTCGCTGCAGTGTCTCTGAATTTTCATATTTCATTTATCTTCTCCTTTTTATACAAATTTTTTATTAAATATAAAACAAATACATTACTCTATTGAACATATCAATAAGCGGATTTTACAACTTTTGTTAGAGGCTTGGGATATACTCTCAAAGCCAGGGCCTGCGGACATATTGGCATTAAAATTTGTCATCCGTACGGAGGATTCTCCTACTTTAGTTGTAAAGTTCATTTGGATACGGTCGTTTGATATAAATATATAACAATCGGTACGGAAGCTAAATGTCAGACACAATTAAAATTAATACAAATTTATCATCATTAATCTGCCAGAAATATCTAAGCAGTGCTACCTCCGGAATGAACACGGCAATGGAAAGGCTGACATCCGGATTTAAAATAAACTCCGCTAAAGATGATGCTGCCGGATATGCCGTTTCCGCAGGGATGGAAGCCAAAATCAGCGGATATGATGTTATAAAGACAAACGCACAAATGGGATTAGACATGCTTACAACTCAAGAGGGCGTGTTAGGAATAATCAACGATTATTTACAAAGAATCAGGGATCTCACAATGCAAGCTGCAAACGGGACTTATGGTTCTGCCTCCCTTGGTGCTATTAAAACAGAAGTTGAGCAAAGGATGGAAGAAATTAACCGTTTATGCTCAATTACCGATTTTAACGGTACTTACCTCCTTGACGGTTCAAAAAGCGGAGATATTAATCTTCAGGTCGGGTTATATTCTGATACACAAAGTATTATCAAAATGGATGATTTTTTATTTGAAAGTGCACAGGTAACAGTTATTTTCGGCTTTGCATCGGAACATTACCCGTACGGTTCCTTGAATTCAAACGGGGGTATAGATTTAAGGACTTCTGATGCCTATGATGAAGCAAACGGATATATTTATAGAGCAAGGAGCATTGACTCAAACGGACAGCCGATTCTGGATGCACAAGGTAATGTTCAGTACCTGAACGGTTATTATACATCTGCGCTTGCTGCCGCAATGGCTGAAAATGGTACAATTATATACAACGGAACGGCAAGTGCAATTCTTGCACCGGGCAGCAGTTTCGACATAGAAAATGTTTGCAGCGGTGTATACAGGAGTGACAGTTCGGCAAGAGAATTCCTTGACCTGATTGATAATGCAATTAATAATATATCCCTCAGATGCACACAGTTAGGCGGCTATATGAATAGACTACAGGCTGCTTTTGATTCTACTGACATACAAAAAGAAAATCTTGTAAGTGCGAACTCTACACTTAAGGATTCCGATATAGCAGCAGAGTCCTCGAATTATATTAAATATCAAATATTACAACAATCGTCAGCTACACTTTTAGCAACTGCCAACCAACAGCCCCAAATAGCCTTAAGCCTGCTTTAATTTTAAACACTGATTGTCTGACGCGCTAAGAATCTTTACAGGTAGCTGTTTTAAAATAGGACAACCGGTTAATATTCATGAACTCATTTCCTGGTGTACAATGGACAATGTTATAACCCTTAGGAGATTCTCTTGGAAAGTATAAAAAATTCCGCCATTAACGAACACCGGCAAAACTCTTATTACACAAATATTTTAAGCGTTTTATTTAAAGATTGTCCGGACGGAATAGTATTTAAAGACAAAGACTCCAAATATCTGGCAGCAAACGATGCATTTTTAAAATTCTATAAAATTAATAACCCCCGGGATTTAATCGGGAAAAAAGTATGTAAAACATTATCAAAAGAGAATTTAAAACTGGTTTCGGACGTAAATTCCGCCATTGAAGAAGACAAACAACCCATAAGTTATATTATGAATATTGAAAATGAAAAAGGCTTAAACAAAATTTATAATATAACCACAACTCCGATTCTGGACAAACTTGAGTTCTTAGGAACCGTGTCTATCGTTAAAGATGTCACTCATGAAGAAAGCGTTAAAGAGCGGTTTGTACTTAAGCATTTTCAACTAAAATCCCTGCTGGAAAATATCCCTATGCTTATTTATATGCAGGATAAAAATCTAAACTATATTACAGGCACCAAGCCTTCACTTAATTTTGTTAAAGAAGGCTTTGACGCTTTTTCAGGAATACACATAGACAAAAACAAAAGCCGCATTGAAGAAGATGAAGAGAACAAATTTGTTATTCTTAACAATAAAATTTTGGTTAAAGAAAAAGAAGTTATTGATTATAAAGGAACTCCACACTGGTATAAAGTTTATAAAGTACCTATAAATGATTTTAATAACGATGTAACAGGAATCATTACACTGGCTAATAATATAGATGCTGAAAAACAGTTAAATTCACAAAGGGAGACTTTCGTTGCATCGCTCGGACATGATTTAAAAAACCCGACAATAGCACAAATTCGCGGGCTTGAACTCTTGCTAAAGGGAGCTTTCGGAGAAATTTCGCTTTCTCAGAGAGAGCTGGTAGAAATGATTCTTGACTCTTGCAGGTACATGAACGGAATGCTCTCGACACTTCTTGCGACTTACAGAAACAACGAAGGCATAACGGAACTTAGCTACAGTGAATTCTCTTTACCTGATCTCGTTATGGAATGTGTATCCGAGATGATTTATGTTGCAAAAGATAAAGGTGTCGGAATATCAATAAATTCAAATCTTAATCCCGAAATTATCAATGCTGACAGAGTTCAAATAAAACGTGTTATTATGAACCTTTTATCTAATGGTATAAAATATTCCTTTAAAGATTCTATACTCAAACTTTCGGTTTATAAAGAGAACGGCAAGGCCTGTTTTGAATTTGAAAATAAAAGTCCTTATATAGCGGAAGAAAAACAAAAAACAATCTTTGCTCAGTATGTTACATACGCATCATCTCATAAAGAATACGGTACCGGATTAGGTTTATATTCTTCAAAAAAAATTATAGAAGCACATTCAGGCAAAATTTTTGTTAAAAGTTACAAAGATAACCGAAATATTTTTGGTTTTAAATTGCCATATAAAAAAAGTAATAGAACTTCCGGAGGCAAAGATATACGATTTTAAGAAACAGTCAAAGCTTTTTGTTTAACAATTTCAAGCAGTTTATTAACCATTAACTCTTCATATTTTTGGGCTATTTCTTTATTTTCCGCCTCAAATCTTAATGTAAAGACCGGCTCTGTGTTACTCTGTCTTATTAGCGCAAATCCGCTTTCAAAAACTATTCTCATACCGTCAAGAGTAATTATATCTTTGATTATTGTACCAAAGAAATCCGGATTATCCTTTATAATCTGTTCAAATGCATCCAGAGTGGTTTTCTTTAAGTTATTTGGGCAAGCCAGTCTTACCTCAGCAGATGAATAAACAGAGTTAAAAGGAGCCAGCATATCAGAAATTTTAAAACCGGGATTCAGCTTCCTTTTTTCAGAAATTATTTCTATAATTCTGCACCCTGCATAAATTGCATCATCAAATCCGTAGTATCTGTCTTTAAAGAAGGTATGACCGCTCATCTCCCCGGCAAGTACAGCTCCGACTTCTTTCATTTTGGATTTGATATAACCATGACCGGTTTTGCACATTACCGCAATTCCGCCAAGCTCGTTTATTGTATCATATAATACTTGAGAACACTTAACTTCTGAAACTATAGGGGGTTTAATCCCTTTTGCGTTATATTTTTTTATAACACCCTCTGCATATATTAAGAGCAATTTATCTCCTGTCAGAGCATTGCCTTCAGAATCAATTACGCCAATTCTGTCACTATCACCGTCAAAAGCTATTCCAATATCGGCATTATTTTCTATAACCGCTTTCTTTATATCAATTAAAGTTTTTTCATCACTCGGATTAGGGTGATGATGCGGGAATCTTCCATCCGGAACGGAATAAAGTTCAATAACTTCGCAACCCAGCGCCCTATATAGCTTAGGAGCCACAACTCCGCCGGTTGCATTTGCGCTGTCTACTACAACTTTTATACCTTCTCCGATTCTGCCGAAATTCTTCTTCATTGCCTCTATATAATCAGGAATCAAATCGTACTCCGTATACATTCCCTTAGGAGAAGTCGGCATTTGGAGATTATATTCTTTTTCTGTTAAATCTTTGACTTCTTTAATTTGTTCCTCATTCAAAGACTGTTTAGCATAGGTCATTTTCAATCCGTTATACTGGCTTGGATTGTGACTTGCTGTTATAATCATAGCTCCGGTTACAGGATTGTATTTGGTAATAAAAGGCGGCAGACCGACAACTTCTGAATAATACCCCAGAGGAGTCGGAGCCAAACCTAAATCCGCAACATTTGCGCCAAGAGACAGTATCCCCTCAATAAGAGCTTTTGACAATGACGGTGAGTGGAGTCTGGCATCACGGCATACACTTACCCAGATATGCTCATAATCTTTGCCGGTTTTTTCTGCAAGATATTTTACAAAACCTCTGCCTGTATAATAGAATAACTCTTCTGTTATATTTTCACCATAAATTCCGCGTATATCATTTTTTCCAAATGCCGTTAAATCTAACATAGTCTGCACTCCCCTGTCTTTAATAAAATAATACCACAAAAATTTAGTCTATCCAAAAACCGGTTATCTCTTTGAGCGGAACAGGAGAATCATAATATGAGTAAAACTTCTTATCTTTTATAACCGGTAAATTAGTCCCGAAAATATTATTTGTAAAAACCCGGAAAAAATTAACAAGAGTACGGGTGTTTTGTAAAACAGTATTCTCTTCCGGGTTGTAATATGCAAGAAAAGTATTAAAATGCGCTTTTAAATACTCCTTGTCTTTAAGTAATTCCCCCATATGAGGTTTTTCATTGTGCTCGTAATATCTCTTGCGAACTCCGTGATCTCCAAAAATCAAGATTACCGGTTCTGAATCACTTGAAGATAAAATCTTATCTACTAAATTCAAAGTATAATCATTAGCATATTTGGTATATCCTATAAAAGCTTTTGTATTTAAACTCCGGCTGCCATCTTTATTATAAAAATCTTGAGTCTGTAATCCATCAATTTTAGTCCCCTTGTCATCGTATGCATATGGAGCATGCGGCATTAAAAAATGAAGAAAAACAAATTTCTTCTGCTCAATCTTCAAAACATCGTCTATAAAATCCTCTAAAAGTGTCGGTCTCTCATCTTTTGTATAAAATAAATTTCTAAGCAGAGACTGAGAAAAAAATGTAGCAAGAATTTCTTTTATTACATTGCCTTGAAAATTATAATAATTATAAAAATTATAATATTTATAATAACGAAAGGTTTCCAAATGAATAGAGATAGGCCAGGAATTTAAATAACAAATTTTATAGCCGTCATGCTTCGCCAAATTAAAGAGTCGACTTTTATTAACTGCTTCTGAGGGAGTCCGCATAGGAATATTATTTAGATAATCACCATTCAAGACGGATGGCAGAGTATAGACTGTTTTATTATAATTACTATAAAAATTTTCAAAAACTTTGAATTTTCTCTTTCTTAACTCCTTATAGAATTTTGAATTATCAAACCCTAAAGTCTCTAATGTATCTTTTCCGGAATACATATCAAGTAATATAATATAAATATCCCTGCTGC
>CALUTN010000083.1 GCA_944323665.1 Candidatus Gastranaerophilales bacterium
ATGGCTATAAAATCTTGGACAAATTATTTTCTTGATATGGCAAAAACATGTTCATCACGTTCTAATTGTCTGCGTGCACAAGTTGGAGCCGTTATTGTAGGACAGGATAAGAAAATCAAAGCAACGGGTTATAACGGGACACCTTCCGGGGTAGAATCTTGCTATGAGAGGGGAAAATGTTACAGAATAGAAAATAACATCCCTTCAGGAACCTGCTATGAAACCTGCCGCTCCATACACGCCGAACAAAACGCTATTATCCAAGCCGGTCAGGATAGGTGTATGGGAGCTACTATGTATATCTATGGACATAATTTTATTTGTATTCTTTGTAAAAGATTTATTGTTCAAGCCGGAATAGTTGATGTTTACCTCAAGAAAGATGACGATTCACCGATTGTTCATGTATCGGTTGAAGATATCAAACGAGAGCTTGAAAATCCTGAACCTGTAAGTGTGTAAAAGGGTTGTATTTAATGGATTATAACAACGCAATAACAAAACTTGGCTCTCGAGGAATGTTTTATATTGAATTGGGCTTGGACAGAATACAAAAAGCCCTAAATATTCTCGGAAACCCTCAAGACGACTTAAAATATATACACGTTGCAGGAACTAACGGCAAGGGTTCTGTCTGCACCATGCTGGAATCTATTTTGAGAAATGCCGGTTATAAAACAGGTTTATATACTTCACCGCATATTTTTGAATATACCGAAAGGATTAAAATCAACGGCATAGACATTCCCAAAGAAGATTTTGCCGAACTTTTTGAAGAAGTCAGCAAAATTAATATTCATCTTACCGAATTTGAAGTACTTACAGTAATGATGTTTTTATATTTTAAAAGGAACAATGTCGATATTGTTATTCTGGAAACCGGTCTCGGAGGAAGATTTGATGCAACAAACGTTATAAAAACAAACCTCTGTTCCGTAATTACTCAAATTGATTTAGACCACACAGAAAGGTTAGGAGAAACCAAAGAAAAAATCGCTTACGAAAAAGCCGGAATAATAAAACCAAACTGTCCGGTTATTACTTCAATGGGATACGAAGCAATAAGAGACCGAGCCGACGAACTAAATGCAATGCTTATTTTTGTCTCACCTTTTGTACCGTCGGAATTTGTTGATACTTTGGCTTTAAAAGGACTGCACCAGATAGAAAATCTTGCACTGGTCTTAACAGTAATTAATTATTTATTTAAAGATATTGACGAAAATACTATAAAAGAGGGGCTTAAACAGGTTAAAAACCCATGCCGGTTTGAATATTTTAAGGATAAAAACCTGATTATTGACGCTTCTCACAACCCTAACGGGATTTTAGCTCTAAGAAACAACCTGGATTATTATTTCCCGAACGAAAAGCGCCGATTTGTTTTTGGGTGTTTGAAAAACAAAGATTATTCCAAAATGATGGATATACTCTTTAGGGAAGGAGACGAAATTTATCTTAACGAGTTTGATTACCCCAATGCCTGCCCTTTTAATATTCTTTCTGAAAAATGTCCGCAAAAAGCTCTGCCATACACAGATAAGGTCAAGCTTACGCCTGACAAGCTTAATATTATATGCGGCTCTTTCTACATGATTGGAAAATTAGAAATTTAGTTCTATAATTAAATAGGTCAGAAGAGTTTAAAAGGAGCAAATATGAAAAAAGAATTGATTTTTTTAGGACCGCCAGCCTGCGGTAAAGGCACTCAGACTAACAGGTTATCTGAATATTTAGGTTTTCCGCATATTGATACCGGTTCTCTTTTAAGAGCTGAAATAGCAAGCGGCTCAGAAGAAGGTCAAACCGCTAAATCATTTATTGACAAAGGGCAGCTTGTACCTATTGAACTCGTAGCAAGAATTATCGCTAAAAAGCTTGCCGGAGAAGACTGCAAAAACGGATACGTACTCGACGGATTCCCAAGAAGTCTTGAACAAGCAGAAGAATTGGAAGCTATTAACAAGAAAGTTGACGGAGACTCCCCTGTTTCATTCAAAGCAATTTATTTTGATATTGATACACAAATCCTTCTTGAAAGAATTATTTACCGCCAGTCTTGCCCTGTCTGCGGTGAAATATATAACAAAAAATTCAAACCTTCTAAAATGGAAAATATCTGTGATAAATGTAATGTAGAGCTAAAAACAAGAGCCGACGACAACGCAGAAACCGCGAAAGCAAGATTTGATACTTACTTTGAACAAACAGCACCGCTTGTAAAATTCTATCAGGACAAAGGCGTCCTGTATAAAATTGACGCAAACGGTTCAATTGACGAAGTCTGGAAAAGACTTCTGGCTGTTGTGAATTCTTAATTCTAAGATTTAAACAGAAAGGGGCGGCTGCATTCTGCAGCCGCCCCTTTCTGTTTTTATATCATACAACTATCAATTTACCACCATCATTTCCCCATTTTGTTGCAAAATTCTTCCATATTAATTGTTAAGAAATGTAAAATTGCGCAAAAGTACGTAAATATTTCTTAACAATTAGGCTTTTTTTCTCATTTTTTTAGCCTCCTTAGTAAACTTTTGTTTCCTTTTGTAACGAAGAGAAGAAAACCCCTCAAGTTCAGTAAAAACAAGCCGTAAACACTAATATCAGAAGTCGTAAATAAAGGAGTATGTGTTATGAAAAAAGTGTTTATGTTCTTGTTTGTTTTAGTCTTTATGACATTAAACCAAGCGTTTGCTTACAATGTTAAAGATTATTCTTCAGACCCTACAATTCTTTCAGCTTTGAGATTATTGGAACAGAGCGGTGAAACAGATGTTTTTGCTAACCTTGAAAGAAATGATGTAAAAATTAAATTCCAAGCTCTTTCCAGCTACGGACAAACTGTTTATGCAGCTAATATGTATAACGAATTTGGAAGAAGAATTATTGTTATTAATTCAAGCTTCAAAAGCGCACCTATTGAACAGATTGCATGCTTAATTGCTCACGAAAGCTGCCACGTTGCCAGAAAAGCAACTCTTGAAGAAGAAACCACCGCTACACAAAAAGAAGCTGCTTGCTGGACTAAATTGAAAGTTGCTACAAAAACTTATCCGCAAACAAAATTAACAAAAAGATTAGACAGAATCGCCGGCTTGTACCTTGCTTCTGACAGCAACACAAATTATGTACACAACACAATTGCAAGCAGCAGTTTCTACAGAAATCAATTCGGACTTAATTAATTCATTTATTACACATATTCCTAAATAATTTCCCGGAACATTATTCCGGGATTTTTTTATGCTAAATACTTCTGCAGCGTCGTTTTATCAAAAACTTCAATACTGTCTCTTGAATGAATAAATACAAGACAGGAAATTAAACTTTTGAATGTTTGGAAATCTTCAAAAGCCAGTTTTTGTCTTAAGTCGGTCATGTTATTTGCCATAAACTCCGTTATAACAGTCTTGTCGTTATAATATAGTTCAGCCAAAAATTCGAAAGCCTCTCTTGTTTTAATCCCCTCAAGATAAATTATATCCGGAGATTGGAATTCTACATATCTTAAAGCTTTATCCATATTGAATCCAATGTTTTCATTCAGTTCACACTGGTTTACATGCTTTAACTCATATTTGGCAATAGATTCAATCGTCATTATATTTTTCTTTGTATTAGCAATTTCCATTAACAAAGAATAAATAATATGCGTTTTGCCGCTCAAAGGTGAACCGCATATAAGAATTATACCCGGAGTCTCGGAAGCACTTAAAAGTATAGCTCTGTGCTTTTCATCGGAAATAATCTGTTCAAGAGTTTTCGGAGGTTTGTATATCTTTAAAGAAATCCGCTCGCCCATTATCGTCGGGAAACAAGAAACAGAAGCTATTAAAATAGTATTATCTACTTTGAAACACAACTTGCCCAGCTGCGGAATTTCACAAACCGAAGGATCCAGATTAGAAAGCGTCTTTAGTTTTGCAACAAATGCTGAATTTAAAATTGAAGGAACCGTACCCTTATCCAAAGATTCTCCGCCCTGTTTAAATACCACCTTCAAGCCTTCTTCCGATTGCTCAAAATTCAATTCGTGCACATCTTCAATAATAGCTTGTTTTAAAATTGCGCGAATAACCCTTTGTATATGTTCTTCCGCAGAATCCTCCTTATGCAGCTCCTCTGTCCAGTCAAATTCTTCTCCCTCATTAGTTAAAACTATGTTCTCAACAGTATCAGCCACTTTGTAATATTCATCAATCTTTTTCATTATACTGGACTCTGACGCAATTACAGGCTCTATTGAACATTCCGCCGTCTCTATAATCTTATCCACAGCAAACAAATCCAACGGATCTGCCATTGCTACCGTCAAAATCTCTTCTATCTTGAATAAAGGAATGATTCTGTATCTTCTGGCATCTGCAAAGTTTATAAAACTGAAACACTTAGGATCCGGTGAATAATCCTCTAAATTAACATAAGGAATGTGCAGCTTAGATTCCAAAAATTTTAACAGGGTATCTTCGGTCAAAATCCCGGAATTTATCAAAGCCTGACCAATATTGATGTTTTGAACATTAGCCAGCTCTTCCGCCTTCTCTAACGTCTCATAAGAAACTATCCCATCTCTTACTAGTTCATATTTCAATTTCTCTAACGTTTTATTATTTACCGTTTCCATTTTTTATATCCTTTTGTCGGAAAACATTCCGTCTTTTCATTCTCCCTCTCCTTGAGGAGAGGGGCGGGGTGAGGTGTCAACCTTTACCCGCTGATATGTTGGGCATACTTGCCCAACCTGTCCTTGTTGTCATTCCGGGCTTGACCCGGAATCTATCAATGTTTGTTTTCTATTAAAATGTACAGACCCTGAATCAAGTTCCGTTACTGTCCAGAATAAAATATTTTGTCATACTGAATTTTTTTACAATAAGCGTATTAGTATGATGTCTCAACTCTACATTATATTTACCCCTTTCAGCATCTTACCGATTTGGCATTATACTTGCTTTCCGGCAAGCTCCTGAAACAAGTTCAGGATGACAGGTTATACTAACACCTTACTTACTTATTTACTTATATACTTACTCACCTACTCACTCATTCTCCCAAATATTCCTGAACCTTCTTAACTATCTGATCAAGTTCAAAAGGTTTTGTTATATATTCATTAGCTCCGGTCTCCTCGCCTATCATCTTATCTTCAAGCTGAGAACGAGCCGTTACCATTATTATGGGAATATCCTTGTATTTATTATCATACTTAAGAAGCCGGCTGATTTTATAACCGTTAATTTTTGGCATCATAACATCCAATATTATTAAATCCGGGATAATTTCCTTTGCAAGCCTAAGCCCGTCCTCGCCGTTGAAAGCCGTATAACATACAAATCCGGAGACTTCAAGTACAAATTTCAAACTTTCTACTATATCCTGCTCATCATCAACTATAAGAATCTTTTTCATGTACCTCTCCTTCAATCTCGTATGAAAACATTATATCACATTTTCCGTACCGATTCTCGTTTTGGGCGGTAAGAGTATCTATTTTCTTCTTTAAAAATTCACATGAAGGCTTATCTCCATCCATAACAACCATTGAAAGGGTTGTTAAACCGCCGTCCCTCTCTATCAGAGAATTTGACATATATGTTTTATTAAGAAGATTTTCTTCCTTCATCAAATTATCTATTACTTCATCCGCTGACTTAATCTTAATTATTGCAGCCGTAGTTCCGCTCGAACGAGCTTTTTGAATAAGCTGTTTTTTAATCATATTAAAGTTGCTCTTATCATTTGCAACCGGAATAACAAAATAAAAACGTGACCCTTTGTTTATTTCACTATCGCACCAAATTGCACCGTTATGAGATTCCATAAGCTGTCTTGCGATAGGCAAACCCAGCCCCGAGCCGCCGACTTTCCTGGACAAAGAATTCTCAATCTGGGCAAATTTGTCAAAAACATGATTTAAATCCTTGCGCTCGATACCTATACCGTGATCTTCCACACATACCTGGAGGTAATTTCCTTGAAGATTTTTAATATCTTCCTCAAAACAATGGTCATATTGAAGCTCTCGCGCATTTACAACTCTGGATGTTATCTCAATCTGCCCGGCTGTAGGAGTGAATTTTATCGCATTAGAAACAAGGTTTGTCAATACTTGTTCTAATCTGTTAGAATCGGCATAAATCTCCACAGATTCTTCCGACGGTTCATATTTGATAGTTAAATCTTTTTCTTTCGCAACTTCCGACAAATTGTTTTTTACATATTCAATCACAGGTTCTATGTGGATAAGTTCAAATTTGAAATCCATTTTCCCGGCTTCAATTTTAGAAATATCAAGAAGGTCATTAATAATACCGGAAAGCCTTGTTGCATTACGTTTGCCCATCAGTACGAATTTCTCAATATTCTCGGTCATCTCACCGGCTTTTCCGCTCAAAATAATATCCATTGCGTTCTTAATCGCTGTCAGAGGAGTTCTAAGCTCGTGCGAAACAATTGAGATGAATTCAGACTTTAATCGTTCAAGTTTCTGCAGCTTCCTGTTTGTTGCCTTTAACTCTTGGGTAAAAGATGCACTCTGCAGCGGTATAGCAACCTGCTGAACAAGTGTTTGGAAACATGTTGCATCCTCTGTAGTAAAAGGTTTTTCACGATATATTTCCGTAAAACCGAAAAACTCGTCATTAAGCATAATAGGAGCAAACATATTGTCATATCTTAAAACTGAAAAATCGTATTCATCAATATTGTGTTTAATATTTTTTTCTATTTTTAAATTCCCAATTTTAATATCAAACGGAGGGTCGCTGAGCAAAGATTTATAACTCAAAATTGCTCTGAGTTTTAGTGCTTCCAAAAGCCTGTCTGAAACTTTGTGCAATGAATTAATTATTAAAACAGGCTCACGCTCAGAGCGAAACATCAGGGTACAGGATAATTCAAAATTAAGAGATTTTTCGATTCCTTCAATCATAATCTTTAACAGCTTATCCTTATCCAAGGAACCGGCAAGCTGAGAACTTGTATTATAAAGAACATTTAATTGATACAAACTTCGGGCAAGCTCTTGATTTGAACGCGCCATTTTTAAAAGCGACTGCCGCGTTTTTAGTGCCGAATCAACTGTTGCAGATAGTAATTTTTTATCAATCGGAGTCTTAATAAAAAGATTTACATTATGTGTGACATCTTTATTATGCTCAATTTCACCGAGAATTAAAAGAATAACAACGGGATATTGCTTAACCTTCCTGCAAAGAGGCTTCAAATCAAGAGATTTTATATCACCGTCAATCATAACAATATCAGGTTCTTCAACCTTTAAAATGTCAAAAACAGTCATCTCGTCTACAGTTGTGATAACTTCATCCGACGAGAAAACCTCCTTTATAAGTTTTTCCTTTTCACCATCCTCGCTAATCAACAAAAACTTTGTCATAGTTACATGATAGCAAAAAGGGATATAGGGGTAAAGAGGCAGAATTCTACGAAATCCAATAAAGTAAAAAAAACTGACTCACTACGAAGCCAGTCTAAGTATTTTCTCTAATAATTTTGGGAGGAGATTTGGGGATAGTTGATACATGGCATGCTACTATAAATTTT
>CALUTN010000084.1 GCA_944323665.1 Candidatus Gastranaerophilales bacterium
CCGCAATACAGCCCAAATGAACTCAATGATGAACTGGCACAGCTTGAATATGACACATTTGGAACTGAGTTTTCAAATGAAGATACTCAAAGCAGAATAAGAAGACTTAACAGTGTAAATAAAGCTAAAAAATCTTCTCACAGATACGATTCTATGCAGTTTTCTCAGCGAATGTCAACTGCTATGGAAATTGGTGCAATGATATTAATGATTCTTGCAATGGTTCTTTAGCGTCTGCCGGTATTTGTATTAATAATATCGGAAACCCAAGGGATATAACTGTAATATCCCATAAAAGAGGTAACTGCCAAGTAAAGAATTACCAAAGTAGTAAATGCCTGTACTATGGACAAATTAAAAATAAACGGTATCGGAAAATTGAGCCAATAAGGGATAGAGTTTATAACAGGTATCCTATAAAGAATTACATAAATGAGTTCTCCCAATATTGAAATTAGGAAAAATAAAATTGAAAGGAATATTGACTGCAGAATATGATACATCAAAAATGGTGTAATATGTTTTTTTGTAATTGCAGCAATAATAAGCCATATAAACCCAACACCTCCTGCGGTAAGGTAAGTCAGAGCTGATAAAATTCTTTCTATCGGGTATGGTTTCTTAGAAATTGACAACCAAATCATCCTTTCTTGCATCTTCAATATAATCTTCTAATACCTGTATTAGTACCAGCTTGTACTCGTCATTTTCCGGTCTGAGATTAACAGCGGCTCTGTATGAATAAATTGAACGTTCAACCTGACCGCTCATAAAGTAGACATTTGCTATAAGAACGAATATGCTTGGATCGAGTTTATTAATCTTAAGAGCTTCTCTGTATTGAATTTCTGCTTTTTCATATTTTTTCAGGTTGGAATATAAATTACCAAGCAGAATATACGCATTAACTTCTTTTGGGTTAATTTCTATTGCTTTTTTATAAAGCTCTATTGCATCATCATAATCCTTAAAATCAGATTTTGCTATAGCATAGCAGATGTAGGCTTTATAGTTATCTCCGTCTAATTCCAAGGCTTTGTCAAAATATTCATAAGCATTTTCTTTATCTTTCGTAATTGAAAGAGTATTTGCTATACAAAGAGCGACAGTCTTATTATCAGGTGCCAGTTCAAATACTTTATAATAATATTCAAGGGCTTTTTGGTAATCGAATAGTTTGTAGCAGACGTTCCCTAAATCAACTAAAGCCGTTAAGTTATTCGGGTCTAAAGATAATGCCTTTTCATAATAAGCTCTTGATTCTACATAGTCTTCAAAATCATGGTATAGAAGTGCAATAGCATTGTATATTTCAGGATCATTTGCATTGAAGTCCAATGTCCTTGAATAATAGTGAAGAGCTTTTGCAAAATTTTTCATCTCAGCATAGGTATTACCCAGATTATAATAAACAAGATAATTACTAGGGTTTACAAGCATAGCCTCTTGGAAGCATTTCAGGGCTTTCTTGTACTCTTTCGCATAGAACCAAATACTTCCGAGATTAAGAAGAGTTTGAATATCTTTAGGATCTATATCAAGTAGACTCTCATAAACTGAGATAACCTTCTCAAATTGATTATCCATTGCATAGTACTTGGCAAGTTCATGATAATTTTCAGTATTATTAGGATCCATTGCCATCTTTAAAACAGTTTTTTCAATAGCTTTATCTAATTCTTTTTTATCCATAGTTATTACTTGTCCTTATATTCTGAATATTCTTCGGATTCCTTCATCCAAGTTTCCTCCGGAATACTGAATGCATGGTTCCAGAATTTTTCTATTGCATAGGTTTCTCTCTCATCTTGGTGCAAAATATGTACAACCACGTCACCATAATCAATGAGATTCCATCTATTCTTTATATCATTTTCTCTTCCGATAGGAAGTCTTGTAAAAGTAGTTTTGACTTTATCAGTCAAATTTTCAGTCAGAGCTTTTACCTGTGTATTAGTCTGAGCGGAGCAGATTACAAAATAATCAGCAAATGATGACACATTGCTAATATTCAATATAGAAATATTCTTAGCAAGCTTTTCGTCTAAAAATCTTGCTATAATACAAGCAAACTTATATGATGTAATTTCTCCAGTCATTTAATTCTCCAAACCTAAATCATATCAATTCTGTTTTTATGTCTGCCGCCTTCAAAGTCAGTTTTAAGCCATATATCAACTATATCAAGCGCCAAACCGGTTCCCGTAATTCTTTCACCAAGACAAAGAATGTTGGAATCATTGTGCATCCTGGTCATTCGAGCAGAAAATGTATCAGTACAATGAGAAGCTCTTATGCCGTCAAACCTGTTAGCTGCAATTGACATACCAATACCGGTTCCGCACACAAGAATCGCCCTCCCGGATGTATTCAAAACATCCTTTACTACAGACTTTGCAATAACAGGATAATCACAGGATTCTTCCGAATAACACCCTTTATCACAAACTTCAAAATCTTGCTCTCTTAAATGCTTTATTATTTCACATTTGAGCTTAAAGCCTCCATGGTCGGATCCTATTATAACTCTCTCTGCCAAAACTATTCCCTTCTTGTACTTTATTAAATAATTGTAACATATTTCAAGATAAATGAGAAGAGTCTCAACACTGAGACTCTTTTCATTCAGACTATTTTAAAGCTACAGTAATATCAGCTTCAATAGCGACTTTACCATCTACATATCCTGTACCGTGGCATTTGCAGATAGGTCCTTTTACTTTTGTAAGCTCAATATGCATATCTAATCTATCACCGGGTCTGACAATATTTTTCCATCTTACATTATCCGCACCGGCATAAAGCGTTAACTTTCCTTTATATTCAGGAAGACACATTAAAACCGGAGCTGAGCATTGAGCTAAAGCCTCAAGCTGCAATACGCCCGGCATAATAGGGTTGCCGGGAAAATGCCCTTGGAAAAATTCTTCATTCATCGTAAGATTTTTGTACCCTTTAGCATATTTACCCGGGACACATTCCGTAATTCTGTCTACAAGCAAAAATGGATATCTATGCGGAATCATTTCCATAATCTGCATTGTATCAAATGATAAAACTTCTTCTGACATAATATTCTCCTTTTTATATTTTAACTAACTTATTCTTTAATATACCGGCAACCTTTGTATGAACAGCATGTCCGGCTTCTTTAACAAGTATCTGCGCCCTCATATTAAGCGGAGAAACACCTGTTAAATACAAGTCTCCAAACAAATCCAGAATCTTATGTTTAACCGGTTCAAGCTCCGAGCGCAGCTCCGTTGTATAACCGTCGTCTTTTAAACCTACCGTGTTATCAATGGTTACACCTTTTGCAAACCCTAGCATCTGGAATTTTTTCAAATCCTTGTAAAAACCAAAAGTTCTGGCTTCAATTATTTCGTTAAGATTTTTGAAATCGACACTCACCCACCTTTTTCGTAAATCAGGATGGTCATAATTTACAGCATAAGAAATATACAAATCTTTATCCGGAAGTATAACCATACTGGTCTTGCCGTTCAGGTAATAAACAGGCTCACTCACCGTATAGATGTCATTATTTACTCCTTCAATACCTGCATTTCTAAACAACTCGACCCAAACCTTAGAACTTCCGTCAAAAACAGGAAACTCAGTTTCTGAAAGATAAACATCTATTGAATCAATCTTACAGATAGCACAAGCCGCCATAAAGTGTTCGCATAGCATTGCCTTGTACTTATAATCACCTAAAAGCGTCCTGTGTTCTTTGCTGCAAAGAGTTACACAATGGTCTGTAGAGTGAAGATTTTCTATTTCAGCATTAAAGCAAACATCAGCACCTTTTGAAAAGATTCTGATTTTTCCCCCGCGCGAAGGCTTTATTACAACTTCGCACTGAAGATTCTTCATTAAAGATCTGCCTGATGTCTTAATTTCAGATTTAATAGTTACCATGATTAGCCTTCAACACTGTCTTCATGAGCCTCTTCAAAAGTCTTAAGCAGCGGCTCATACTTCTTAAACTTAGCAATCAAATCGCCTGCATCTTTCATAATTTTAAGCTGCTTAATAAACTCTTTTCTAGGAACAGCAGGCGCACCTACTACAATGGATTTTGCAGGGAAACTCTTTGTAACACCGGCTTGTGCGGCAATAATAGTATCATCGCCTATTTTAATATGGTCAGCCAGCCCGGCTTGCCCTGCAATAACAACCCTGTCTCCGATTACACAGCTTCCTGCAATACCTACTTGAGAAACTATCATACAACCTTTCCCAATGCGGCAATTGTGTCCAATCATAACAAGGTCATCAATCTTTGTATTGTCACCTACAATAGTATTCTCTATTGTACCTCTGTCAATTGTTGTATTTGCTCCTATTTCAACATTATTACCGATTTCTACAGAACCAATCGACGGAATTTTGAATATTACTTGCTCAACATCATTTTCCTTGATTTCACCATCTTTACGGGCTTGCTCAATATTATTAGGATTTTCCGTTACAAAACTGAAACCATCAGCTCCCAAAGAAACTCCATGGTGCAGGATAACGTCATTACCGACTTTAACCCTATCTCCGATATTAACTCCGGGGTGGAAGAAGCAGTTTTTACCGACAACAGAACCTCCTCCAATATAAGAATTTGCTAAAATCTTTGTATTATCACCTATTTGAACATTTTCTCCTATTACTACATTTGGACCCAGTGAAACATTCTCGCCGAGCTTAGCTGAAGCAGGAACAACAGCTGTCGGATGAACACCGGTATTTACATGAGGAGCTTCATAAAACATTGAAATCAGTTTCATCATAGCAAGACGAGGTCTTTCAACTTCTATTGTTGTAAAACCGTCAATATTAACGCCCAAAGGCACTAATGCTGCTTTTGCCTTCGTATTAGCTAAGTTTGCTATCTCATCTTCGCCGAGAGCCAGAGCCAAAGTGTTTTCATCTGCTAATGCCGGTGGTGCAATTTTTGTTATTGCGGCATCTTTAGCTTTGGTTAGCATACCTCCGGTAATTTGTGCAATCTGTTCCAATGTAAATGTCTTCATAATACACTCCTTATATTCACTTATTAATTTGAACTTATTTTGTTAATAATATTTGTAGTCGATTTCCCTTGAACAAAATCAATAAATTCTACTCTAATATTATTCCTCTCCACAACTTCTCTCTCAGGAAGTGTCTCAATTGTATAATCAGCTCCTTTTGTATAAACATCCGGTCTAATCTTCTCTAAAAGATTTCCGGGAGAGCTCTCATCAAATAATACCACATAATCAACGCAGCTCAAAGAACTTAATATTTCCGCTCTGTCTAACTCATTGTTAATAGGTCTTGAATCGCCTTTGATTGCTTTTACTGAACTATCAGAGTTTAAAAGAACTATCAGATAATCTGCAAAACTCTTTGTTTTCTTCAAGTATCTTACATGTCCGACATGTAAAATATCAAAACAACCGTTTGTTACAACATAAGTTTTGCCTTCTCTATGTCCTTTGCTCACTATATCAATTATCTCAAACTGACGTACTAATTTTCCCATCTAAAATAATCCCATTTCAGTTACTTTTTTACAAATTCTAACCGTATTTAATGCCGCACCGATTCTTAAGTTGTCCGCAACACACCAGAGAGAGATACCGTTTTTAAATGCTAAATTCTTTCTTATTCTCCCTGCAAAAACAGGATCAACCCCATCTGCATCTCTCGTTGTCGGATACTCAAAGTTATCCGGATTATCTATAACTTTTACCCCAAAAGACTTTGAAAGTATTTCTCGAACTTCATCCGGCGCTACTTCACTTTCAAACTCTATATCAACAGCCTCGGAATGACCTCTAAAAACAGGAACTCTTACAGCCGTACAAGAAATTAAAACATCATCTGACAAGTGCAGAATTTTTCTTGTCTCATTAACAACTTTCATTTCTTCTTTCGTATATCCGTTTTCACAAAATACATCAATTTGCGGAATTACATTAAAAGAAATCGGCTTTTTAAAACATACATTCTTAAATGTTTCACCTTTAAGTCTTGCGGCAGTATCATCCCTTAATTCATTAATTGCGGCAAGTCCCGCGCCGGAAACCGATTGATAAGTCGATACAATTAGTCTTCTTATACCGAATCTTTTTAGAGGTTCCAGAACTAGCATTAATTGGGAAGTAGAGCAGTTAGGGTTAGCTATAATTCCTTTATGCTGTCTTAAATCTTCATCATTTACTCCTACTATTACAAGAGGAACCTCTTTTTCCATTCTGAAAGCAGAAGAATTATCTATTAAAACACCGCCTCTTTTGACAATTTCAGGGGCAAACTTTTTACTTGTTGAACCTCCTGCTGATGCCATAACGATATTTATACCGTCAAAAGACTCCGGCTTAGCTTCTTCCACTACATACTCCTGACCTTTAAAAGTTATTTTAGAACCTGCACTGCGCGCACTGGACAAGAATTTGATTGAATTGTATTCAACTCCAAGTTCTTCTGCTATTTGGAGGATTTCTCTTCCTACAACACCTGTTGCACCAAGCACTGCTATATTAGGTTTTCTCATTCCGCTCTCTCCTTAATCCATAATTTTTTCTAAACCGTACACAAATTTTTTATTCTCATTAACATATCTTGCCGCCATCATAACGCCGGGCATATAGCATTCTCTGTTCATAGAGTCATGTCTGACAGTAAGAATTTGTCCCGGTGCACCAAATAAAACCTCTTGTGAAGCAATATAGCCGGGAAGTCTTACTGAATGCACGTGAATATTATTGTAAGCTTCCGCCCCTCTGGCACCTTCGATAGTTTCTTTTTCAGGGCAATTCCCTGATGTAAAATCAGTGTTTTCATCTGACATCATTAATGCTGTTTTAACAGCCGTTCCGGATGGTGCATCTTTTTTCTGATTATGATGAAGTTCAATAATCTCGGCATTCTTAAAGTATTTAGAAGCCATTTTGGCAAACATCATCATTAAAACTGCTCCTGTTGAGAAATTCGGGGCAATAAGACATCCTAAATTGTTCTTCACTGACAGGTTTTCTAATTCTAATATTTGTTCGTCTTGTAACCCGGTTGTACCAATTACAAGATTTATTCCATTATTCAGACAATAGAGAGCATTTTCATATATAGAAGAAGGCTGGGTAAAATCTATAAGTACATCTATGTTCACAGCTTTATGAGCAGCTTCAATAGTCTTAAACTCCCCGTCTTTAATATCAATTTTTGCAGCGAGTTCCATATCATCCGCTGCTGTAACAGCTTTTATAACTTCCTGTCCCATTTTCCCGTTAGCACCGCAGACGGCAATATTAATTTTCCCCATACTTATCTACCTCTCAATAACTCCTTCCTGTATACAAATTATACCTCAAACAAAAATATTAATATACAAGGCTTTCAGCCTAATAGTGTAAAGATTTGTAACAATTTGTATATAAAAGCGTTATCGTTTTTATATAATGTGGAATATATATAATATAATCTCTTTTCTTTATTTTCTCCTCCACTCCTTTATCTAACGAGAGTTAATGCCGCAATTGGATGCGGCTTTTTTCTTGGG
>CALUTN010000085.1 GCA_944323665.1 Candidatus Gastranaerophilales bacterium
GTGCAGATTCATTTTATCAATTCCTTATAACATATCAACTGGATTAATTTACGAAAATTTTTGACATAACTTTAAAAATTATTAAAAAGGTAGTACAAACAGATGATTTTTATTTAAAATTCTGAACAAACTGCATAATTAAACCGATAAAAAGAACAAAGGCGGTGATATAATGTTTAACGGTTTTATTCCACGATATGATTTAGAGGCCAGAATCCAGCATTCAAAACTTGATTCTTGGGGTAATGGCATACCTTCTGCCAGAATGAGCAGGCTGGAAGAGCCTTCAACGGCAGATTTTTCAAGCGTGATGTCGGGATTGGTCGAGAATCTGAATACGCAAATGGAAGCTCCTGATAATTTATTAAAAGATGCTATGATGGGTTCGGAAAATGTTGATGTTCACGATGTTATGACTGCTATGGCAAAAGCAGAGCTAAGTGTTTCCGTTGCTACAACAATAACCGGAAAAGTCATCCAAGCGTATGATAAAATTATGCAATTACAGATTTAAGTATTCTCATAATTAACAAGTATGTGTATAATGGTATAGGGAAGGATATATGGATTTCAAAAGATTACTGGAAAATAAAATTCTATTGGCAGCCGTAGGCGGCGGCATATTTCTTCTCCTGCTTATTTTTATTATTTGCGGTGCTATAGCTGCAAATTCCAAAACCCAAGGAAATGAAATTGATGTAAGTAATGAACCTTTAAAAGAAGATGTTGATTTGCTTACTACGGATAACATGGGTAAAGCTCTTGAGATTCAGGCACTTCTTGCCAGGAACAATATTGTAGCTTCCCGTGCGGTTGACGGTACAAAATCTGTGTTAAGACTTAAAAAAGGTGATTGTACCCCTGGAATGAAAAAATGCACTACCGAACAAAGAGACCGTGCGATTATGGTTATTGTGGAAAGCGGTTTATACGATCAGAATGTCGGCTTGGAAGTTTTTGATAAAGGAGATTTTACTTCTACTAAAGAAGATAAAAGAATAAGGCTTGTAAGAGCTATGAACGGTGAACTTTCCCGTTTAATAAAAAGGATTGACGGTATAGAAAATGCCTCTGTATTTATTTCTATACCTGAACAAACGATGTTTTCTTCAATGCAAAAACCCGTAACTGCAACAGTTCAGTTAACGGTTGCAGTAGGGCAGACTCTTAATATGAGTACGATTAAAGCAGTTTCTAACCTATTGTTGGGAAGTGTTTCCGGATTAACGTCCGAAAACATTTCCATAACTGATACTAACGGGCATGTATACAGCAGTCTGATAGATGCTCAATCTGAGATGCTTCAGAGGCTTCAGGAGAATGATAAATACATGCAGGAAAAGGTTCAAGCTCAATTAAACAGACTTATAGGGGCCGGTAAGTATGTGGCTACGGTAAGTACATTCTTAAAACAGGCACCAGTTGAAAAATTTACAATAGAATATGACCCGACGAGCAAAACTGCCGTAAATGAACAAACTTTCGCTGAGGGATTGGGTGATCAGACACAGGATGTTAACAAAAATACAAATGCCGTCAGTGTTTATCTCCCGAACGGACTGCCTGCCGGAAGTTCCGATTCAACACAGAACAGAAGCTATTCAAGAACAGCAAGGGAGACTCAATATGGTGTAACAAAGGTTCAGACAAACGAATACATGTCGCCCGGTGTATTAGAAGAAATTTCCATTGCAGTAACACTTGAAAAAGATGCGCTTCCGACTGAATTAACTCTTGAAGAATTAAAAGAACTGGTTGCTCATGCCGCAAGTCCTAAAGCAACACCAGATAATGTAACAATAGCTTTTGCTGATTCCCTTGATCCTTTTATGGCTGTTGATAAGAATGTTAAAGCGCCTATTAAAGCTGAACATGGTAATCCTTGGTGGCTTGCTATAGCTCTCTTGGCAGGAGGTTTATTCTTTGGGCACAGAATTTTAACGGAAAAAATAAATGCGGCAAAGGCAGCGCAAGAAGAAGAGATGATAAGATTAAGGGAACAAAATGAAGCCCAAGAAAAACAACTAAAAGATCTAAGCTTGAATGCTGCAGATTTGATAGCCAAACAATCCCAGCTCCAACAGGGGCTTTTGGAACAGCAGAACAGACCTACGCTTAAATCTTCCGGCGCTGAAATAAGAGAAGCATTAAGAGAACTCAAACGTGAATTTGAAGGTGTCGACGAGGCGGAAGCTGGCGAAAAAATCCGAAGCTGGATTGAGCAGGGTTAGTTTTTAAAATCTTTATTTAATTTTCTTTAATGCCGAAATAAAGTTGAAATGCTCAACATCGCCGTCAACAGTGGTCAAGAATACCTGTGCACTCTCTTCATCTCCGGAAGTTAATTCCGGTATAAGCGCAAGTTCTGCCGCATAATAGTTCGCATCGTTAGAATTTCCCAGAGAACTTCTGTTAGCAAGACTGTTTAGCGAGAAGTTTCTTAAAAAGCCTTCAATACCCTTATTTTTGTTAGTAAATTTAGTATAAATTCTTAAAGATGCATCTCTTGTTTCCAAATCAAATCTTCCCATAATCAGTGTTGCAAGCTGTTCGGCTGAAGATTTAATCATCATTCTTTCAATAACATTGTCTTTTATATCCAGCTGTCCGCTAATCTTATCAAACCTTCCTTCCGGAATATTAACAAGGTCAAACAATGTAGACGGACTAATCATTGCCATAGGGTTCCTGAACAAAGATACAAAGTTCAGAGCATATTCAACCAATCCGACTTTTTGTATTGTTCCGTCATTGATAGCAAATTTCATCATACCATCAAGCTTCATATCTTTATCGGTTGTTAAATCAATGATACCGCTTGCTTTACCGGTTATTTCCCGTTTGAGGCTGAGGATTGCCGTCGCAATTTTATCAGAGTCAACATCTTTTACTCCGAGTACAAAATGGAACAAGAAATTAACAAGGTCACAGCGTACTTTTACTGACGAGTGTCCGTCTGCAAAATCAAATCTGTTTGAATCAATACTCAAATTTCCGTCTTTATCTAAAGAAGCGGTTGCTTTTAAGTTACCAAAATCAATATCTTTGTATTTACCCTTGTCAAGAGTAAACACGGCTTTATTGAGCACTACAAGCCCAGGAACAAATGCCGGCATTGCTTCGTCTGATGAAATTTCAGTATCGTTTTCCATTGCTTTTACAAAATCTTCTTCCGCTTTAGCCTTTTCTGCTTCTGCAGCAGCAGGTTGTTTTGCAGGAGGCGGAGCCAAAAGTTTTTCAATATCAATTTGGTCTATGCTCAGTTTTACTCCTTCAATTACAATAGGGAAAGTTATTTCGTTAAGAATACTTCCGCCAAAGGTATAGTTTGAGCGTCTGAATTTTCCTTTTGAATAGAAAAGCAGTCTGTTTCTTGTTGTCTTAAAGTTTCCTTCTTTAATAAATAATCTGGCAGACGGGATTATAACCTTTTCCGCTTTAAGATTTCCTTTAAGAACAGGATGTTTGCCTCTGTCAATCCATTCTAAGTTACCCGAAATTAAACCTTTTCTAAATACCCTCTGCCCTAAAAATACGTTCAAAAACTCACTCGGCAGAGGTTTTGGAATATCAAACCCGAAATCAAGGATTTTAGAATTTTGTGCAAGATCAACATTTCCGTTTAATGTAAGTATAGGTTTAATTTTACTGTCTTTATTTATTTGTGAAGCTATATAGTATTTAATATTTTCAATATTCAGAATATTTCCTTTTACATGCATATTGCAGACAATAGCTCTGTCATAGTTTACCGGACTCAGCGAAGAGCCTTCCAGCAAAATATCATTCCCTTTAGTTAAGAGAGCCATATAATTTACATCAATATTATTGTATTTTGATAATATTTCAATCCTTGTACCGGCAGGTTTTTCACCCGTCATAGTTATATTTATTCCGGCAAGTTTGGAAAGATAGTTCCTTGTAAAATCATCCGTCATAACCGTGTCAACAGTTATTTTTGTATCAACGGATTTATAATAATCCGTAACAGTACCGTATAATTTAAGCTTATTATTCTTATTTGAACCGTAATACCCTTCAAAATCTTTAAGTGTAATAAGTTCAGGGGTAATCTCTATAGAACCTTTTTCTGCATATACAGGCATCATTGATAATGAGCGCATATTAAAGAACCCGTTCTTGACTTTAATATTCCCATCCAGACCTTTTTTAGTCATTAAAATATCAAAGTCAACAAACCCTTTAAGATTCTGAGTTTCCGCTAAAATATCACTCCCGTTTGCAAGAATAAGATTTAGCCCTAAAAGGTCTGCACCGTCCTGGACGTTAAAGTTTTTAGACTCGGCTTGGACCGCAAAACCTTTTTTGCCCGCAATAGATTTTAGCGTAATTTTTGAATTATTAATATTTATAGGGCAATCTTTGATTATTAGGCGTTTTTTAGCCATATAAAAACTGTTATTATCATTCAAAGTTATTTTTGTAGTATGGTTTCCTTTGGTTAAGATTGCATCTATATTGAATCTTACATATTTAGGATTTCTTTTTTCTTCAATCAGCATATTTTTGCCGAGAAGTTTTAGTTTAACATCTTTTGAAAGGGAGGTTAAAACTTCGCAATTATTTATATATAGCTTGGAATCAAAAATATTAATCTTGAAAGGAAGCGGTTTTACTTCTTCTGTTTTCTTTTCTTCTGCAGGGAAAAGTTTCATCAGTTTATCGGCATCAACATAAACAGAATCAATTCCGAGTTCTTTAAAAGTAATATTTCTATCGAAAATCAAACCGTAAGTAAAATCGGTTTTAAAATCCTTTATTACAAGAAGAGTTTCTTCGCCCTTCTTGAGAGTTAAATTATCGCAGCCAATAATTAGCCTCGGCAGAATACTTGTCTTTAAAAGCGGTTTTTCAAGAACTAAATCCACGCCCAGAGTTTTGGAAGTAATTTCTTTTACCTTATTTATCCCAAAATCGCTCATAACGATTTTTGGTAATATTACCAAATAAAACAAAGTCCATAAAGCAACTAAAATCACGATAACGGACAAAAATATTTCAAAAAATCTTTTTTTATTCATAACTTAACCCTCAAAAAAAATTATAGCATAGAGAAATTTTATGTTATCATATCGATATGAAAAAGTTAATTTCCGTTTTAATAAGTTTATTTTTTGTTTTTTCTCCTGTTCTTGCAGCTTCAGACGTAGTTGTATACAGCAACGATTCCGGAAAATTCGGGTTAAAAGATGAAAACAACAACATTATTACAGAAGCTGATTATAAAAAATTAATCCGGCTGGGAGATAATGCGTTTATTGCGCTTAAAAGAAGCAAGTACGGACTAATTTCAAAAGACGGAACTGAGCTTGTAAAATTTAAATATACACATGCAGCAAGGCTTTTGGGCAAATATGCAAAATTCAAAAACGGAAAAGGCTTCGGTTTGTATGATGAATACGGAAAAACAATCATTCCTCAGGAGCAGGACACAATTGATTTATTATTCGGCGGAATGTTCCTTGTCTCAAAAGATTATAAGTTCGGTGTTAGAGATAAAGACGGAAATATCTTGATTGATTATGTATGTGATGATATTTATATGCCAAAACCTAACATCATGAGGGTAAAATACAACGGAGAATGGTACGAAATTGAGCAGGTTAAAGCCGAAACTCTTACTCTGCCTGAAGATATAAAAAATATTAAATCTGACCAGACTTTTAAAATAACAAAGCTCGTAACCAGTCCGGGAGCAGCTTCCAAATACTCGCTGGTAACAGCGACAGATTACACCTTGAAAATATTTTCATCAATTTCACCTGCTTATGAAGCAACAATTGATGAACTTATGCTATCTCAAGGAGCTGAGGCAATTTCAATATTTATGAAAATAGGCTGGCTGCCTAAATTCCCTATAGTCTATGCAAAAAACTATTTTAAAATTCTGAGGAATCCTGATAACGGGCCTCTTTCCGGGGTAAAAGATTCTATAAAGCAAGAATTATAAGTTGTTTAAAAAGCGGGGGCGGAATCGAAGATTCCGCCCTCGCTCTCATAATTAACCCTGGATTAAAACAATAGGTTTAATCAAATCTCTAGGCTTATCTTTCATAAGCATCAGAGCAGGTTCCACGTTTTCTAATCCGTGGAATGTATGTGTAATCAATTTTTCAGGATAAATTCTATGTGTCATAACAAGTCTTGCGAGCTTTTCAGACCGCAATCTGCCGCCAGGCATTAAACCTCCGACAATTTGTTTATGCCCCATGCCGCAGCCCCATTCTATACGAGGAACTTTAAGGTAGTCTCCTTCTCCAAGATAGTTAACATTACCTATTTTGCCGCCCGGCTTAAGCATTCTCACAGCTTGGTCAAAGGTGTCGTTGTCTCCGCCTGCTACAACAATTCTGTCAACACCTTTTCCGTGAGTTTTATCAAGCACCTGTTCAACAATATCGCCTTCTTTGTAGTTGATAATATCCGTAGCGCCAAATTCTCTTGCAAGATCTGCACAATTCTTTCTGGAGCCGACTGCATAAATATTTGCTGCGCCTCTGATAGCGGCAGCTGCAACAGCCATTAGACCTACAGGTCCAATACCGATAACTACAACGTTGTCTCCAAACTGTACATCAGCGAGTTCAACTCCGTGGAAACCGGTAGGAACCATATCACTGACCATACAAGCTGCTTCAAGGCTCATTCCTTCCGGCAGGTGTGCAAGGTTTCCGTCAGCATCATTTACGTGGAAATACTCAGCAAAAACTCCGTCTTTAAAGTTGGAGAATTTCCAGCCTGAAAGCATTCCGCCGGAGTGCATTGCATAACCTTCCTGAGCTTCAAGAGAATTCCAATCCGGGGTAATAGCAGAAACAAGGACTTTATCTCCCGGTTTAAAGTCTTTAACAAGATTACCGACTTCTACAACTTCACCTACAGCTTCGTGCCCGAGAATCATGTTATGCCTGTCACCGATTGCGCCAGCCCAAACTGTATGTACATCAGATGTACAAGGAGCAAGTGCAATAGGTTTACATATTGCATCATTCGGTCCGCATTTTGGCATATCCTTTGTAATCCAGCCGGTCTGACCTATTGTCAGCATTGCAAAACCTTTCATAAACACCTCCTTTGCGTGTTTAATTAACCTTTCTACAGAAAACATTAAAATTTATATGTTTATAATAACATATTTTGGGAGAGTTTACAATTTATAAAATCAAAGTAATTTCTGCAATAATTTATAGGTATTTTAAATTAATAATATGCGAATACAAAACAGGAGTTATATATGAAAGTGAAATTTAATACGAATTTTAATTGATTCAGATCACAATTTTAAAGTAAAATTGAGTATGATAGTTCAACCATTGGATGTTTAAAGTGTTTAGCGGAAACCTGAAAGCGTAATAGTACTAAGTGTACAAGAACACATGGTTTGATTTTTTGCAAATTGTGGTTGTATCAGAATAAATTATTTTATTTTTTGCCATATTAAAGGGAGTTTTAAA